>CAZYSS010000025.1:13082-22023 GCA_964649845.1 uncultured Oscillospiraceae bacterium | reverse complement strand
AAGCCACGGAGATAACTGTCTGTCTGGTCTTGGGAATACTGGCGCAGCCAGTCAATAATACTGTCGTTGTTATCCTTGAAAAACTCTGTATTATCTTTAGGGAAATAGCTGCGGGATGTGGATACACCCCATTTGATAAAGCCTTCGTCCGGTTCCATTTCTTCGTTGAGAATTTTGAACAGGGCTGTCTGGCCTGCTTCGTTGTCGCCAACCAGAGCGATTTTATCAAGACGGTTGATGTAGAAAGAAACATTATCCAGCACTTTTACACCATCAATAGTTTTGGACAGGTTTCTGACCTCCAGAACATCCTTGCCAACTTCCCTGTCCTGAACAAAGCCTACAAACGGATATTTACGGCTGGAGGCAGGCATTTCTTCCAGCTGGATATTGTCAAGAATTTTCTTTCTTGATGTGGCCTGTTTTGATTTGGATTTGTTTGCAGAGAAACGGCGGATAAATTCTTCCAGCTGTTTGATTTTTTCTTCTTTTTTCTTGTTCTGGTTGCGGATAAGCTGGTTCATCAGCTGGCTGGATTCATACCAGAAGTCATAGTTACCGGCATACATTTTAACTTTGTTGTAGTCGATATCAACGGTGTGTGTACATACAGCGTTGAGGAAGTGTCTGTCGTGGGAAACAACCAGAACTGTACCCGGGAATTCGATGATGAATTCTTCCAGCCAAGCAATAGCATCGATGTCCAGGTCGTTGGTAGGTTCGTCCAGCAGGATAATGCTTGGTTTGCCGAAAAGGGCTTTTGCCAGCAGAACTTTAACTTTGTCGCGGCCTTTCAGATTTTTCATCTGCATATAGTGGTAGTCTTTGTCCACACCCAGACCGTTCAGCAGCTGCAGTACTTCTGTTTCAGCTTCCCAGCCATCCAGTTCTGCAAATTCGCCTTCCAGCTGTGCTGCAAGTTCACCGTCTTCTTCAGAAAAGTCCGGTTTGGCATACAGTTCGTCTTTCTGTTTCATAATTTCATAAAGACGTGGGTTGCCCATGATTACTGTTTCCAGAACATAGTATTCGTCATATTTGAAGTGGTCCTGTTCAAGAACTGACATACGTGCGTTTTTATCAAGGAAAATTTCGCCTTTTGTCGGTTCGCGAAGACCGGAGATAAATTTAAGCAATGTACTTTTGCCCGCACCGTTGGCACCTATGATGCCATAGCAGTTGCCCTGGGTAAAAGTAAGGTTTACATCTTTGAATAAGGTTTGCCCATCAAATTCGTGGGTTAAATCTTTAACTGTAAGCATTTATTACTCTCTTTCTTTTCAAGTGGGTTTAAATTGCGTAACTATATAATTATACCATATTATTACTGCTTTAACAATTGGCTAAACTGTATAATTAATATCATTGGCCCGGTTGCGTATATCGTCAATAATCTGCTTTATTATGGTAAGTGCTGTTTCCAGGTCCCGTTCTGTGCCCGGCCCGGATGTAGAGACGCGCAGATAGTACCTGCCGCCGCAATCGCCTGTGAGGAAACGTTCAGAGCCATAAACCTTTACCCCTGCTTTCAGTGCTATGGACTCAAAGGCTACGCTGCTGATGCCTGCAGGCAGTTCCAGCCACTGATAATAGGAATCAGGGTTTGACAGCGGAAAGAATTTTGAATATATCTTATTCCTTTTTTGTGTAAGGGCAATATGCTCTGTTATGGATTGCTGATAAACACCCCGATTTACCGCCCGGGAAGCAATCTGCGCAGAAAACCAGTCAACAGTAAGATTGCAGTTATAATTCGCCTGCTCCAGTTTTGAACGGAATTTTTCATCATAGCAGATATATCCTGCTTTGATGCCCGGACTGATGGCTTTGTTAAGCTCTGTAAGGTAAATTGCATTGCCGTTGACCATATTGTAGATAGGCTGTGGCTTGTTTTCCATCAGAAATGCATAACAGTCATCTTCAATAAGTATCAGATTATATGATTCAACCAGTTCTGCTATTTCTTTTCTCCTGTTTTCAGGCATACATATGGCTTGTGGATTGGAGCAGGATGGTGACAAGTATATCCCCTTTACACTGTTTGTATTAAGGATTTTTCTGAGTTCTGCCACATCCATACCGTTTTCATCACTTGGAACAGTGAGTAAAACTATGTGCAGCATATTTGCAAGAGCAAGAAAGTTTGGATATGTGTACTGGTCTACAATTATTCTGTCCCCTGCTTCAAAAATCCCTGTGAGAATAAGTGTCAGTGAATTCTGACTTCCGTTGGTAATAAGGATATTCCCTTCTTTTTTGACATTGAATATATCCAGCCATTTTCTTGCAGCCTGCAACTGATAGTCTGTGCTGGATGAGCTGGCAATACCGATATTATCCGCAAAATCTTTATTATGGATTATATTGTTTATAATGGTTTTTAACTGTTTTATATTTGGCCGTAATGAACCTGTAATGCCCATATTGATAATATTTTTTTCTATATCATTTTCAATCACGGATTTTATTGATTTGGCTGAAGTGTTGACATATGTGCCTTTACCAGTTACGGCATACAGCAGTCCGCGTTTTTCACACAGGGTATATGCGCGTGTAATTGTATTGAGGCTGACATCAAGATAATCTGCCAGTTCTCGCTGTGGGGGCAGTTTTGTACCCATAGCCAATCTGCCGCTGGCAATATCCGACTCCATAAGTTCCGCCAGAGAAATATATAGCGGTGATTTCAGCTTTTCTTTATCCGGTTTCCAGGTAAGTATATAGTTATCAAAAGAATTTACAGGCATCAGTACAATCCCCTTTTACAAATATTGTATTGAGAACAATTTTATCATTGAATTGATTGTATTACAATATTATAATAAAATTAAAAGTGTAATCAATACAATTTTGAAAGTGAGGATTATTATGTCTTATTCACCAAAACTGACATCAAATTTTAATGATACAAAAAACAGAAGCAATATTGTGTCCTGTTCAGGTATGTGCTCTTTCTGTACAGAAGACTGTCTGGGTACCTGTGAGCTGGGTCTGGCTGCCGTAAGAGGTTCCCAGACTGTGTACCCGACCAACACAGGAGCAAACCAGATTGCCAGTGAAAAGGATTACCCTATCGACTATTCACATTTCAATATCAATGGCCATTGCTTCGGCACACACGGCGTAAGACCAAACTATGAAGATGCCACAATCTACAATGTAAAACTGGAACGCAGATACGGACGCGACAATGAAGTGAAAATTGCACTGCCATTTATGCTGCCTGCAGTTATCAAGCTGAACTGGAAAGATTATTTTTCAGGTGCAGCAATGGCTGGCGTATGCGCTGTTATCGGTGAGGGCAGCCCAAGCAAAGACCCAAATCTGGAATATACAGACGGCAAGATTACAAAATTTGAAATGCTGGGCGAAATGTTTGACGCATTCAATAAATATTACCGTGGTTATGGCCAGATTATTCTGCAGTGTAATGTGGAGGATGATATGCAGGGGCTGCCTGAATACGCTATCAAAAACCACGGCTGTCAGGCTATTGAATTCAAATTTGGTCAAAGCGCAAAAGGTGTGCAACCTGCAAGGCTGTGCAAGGGTGGCTATGAAGAAGCACTGAAAAAACAGGCCAGTGGCTTGATAGTAAGACCCGACCCATCCACAGAAGAAATGAAAAAGAAATTTGAAGAAGGCTGCTGCCCTAACTTCTATGCTTATGACAGACTTCCTCTGTGGGATACAAAATTTATGGTTAAACGTGTAAAAGAGCTGAAAGCAATGGGCCTGAAAAATGTTTACTTCAAAATGGCAGGCTATGACCCTAAAGACCTTGAAACTGTGCTGAGAATTGCTGCAATGGCAGGGGTTGATATGGTAACATTTGATGGTGCCGGCGGCGGCAGCGGTTACAGCCCAAACAAAATGATGAACGAATGGGCATATCCTACTGTATGTATGGAAGTTGCTGTGGCTGATATCGCCAACAAACTGGAGGACGAAGGTCTGGAAATGCCTGCCATCACAATTACAGGCGGTATTGCTACAGAAGACCAGGCATATAAAGCTATAGCTCTGGGTGATGGCCATATCACAGCAATTGGTCTGTGCCGTGCATCAATGGCAGCTGCAATGAGCGGCAAAAAAATTGGTGATATGATTAAAGCCGGTGATGTGCCTGCAAGATACAAACAGTACGGCAATACAGTGCAGGAAATCTTTGCAGACCTGGCTGACCTGAGATATATTTATGGCAAAGAAGCAGATAATTTCCCTACCGGCGCAGTTGGAGTATTTTCTTATCTGAACAAAATGGCATTTGGTCTGCAGCACTTTGCAGCACTGAACAGAAAATTCGACATTGAACTGGCTGATTCATCCGACCTGATTCCTCTGACAAGAGATGCAAGAGATTTGCTGAATGGCGAATGGTTTGATTTTTAAATAATGTACAATAATAAAAGCAGAACCTGATGGTTCTGCTTTTATTATTGTTGACATTGATGCTTTGGGGTAGTAAAATATCTTTATGTACATAGTTTTTAAAATTATATTATGTAATTATAATTATTTGTAGGAGTAAATATGAAAAACACATATATTGTTACTGAAACAGGCGGTGACCTTTTTGCAAGTGATGCTAAAAAATATGACATCAGGATTGTGCCTATGCACGTATCAATTGAAGGCGAAAGCCTGGATGATGGTGCGTTCCCTGTTACTGATATCTTTGACAGCTATAAACGTACAAAGGTGCTGCCCAAAACCAGTGCTACAAACCCTCACGAATATGAACAGGCATTCAAAGATATTCTGAATGAAAATCCGGATGCGCATATTCTGCATCTGGCTTACTCTGCAGTTACCACTGCATCCTATCACAACGCTGTACTGGCAAGCGAAGACCTTGACTGTGTAACACATATAGATACCAAAAATGTTACAGGCGGTCAGCGTGCCATTGTACTGAAAATGGCACAGTATCTGGAGGAAAATCCTGATGCAACACCACAGCAGCTAAAAGAAAAAGGCGAAGAACTGGCTGAAAAATGCAGATTCTCATTCTTCCCCGGAGACCTTGAATATCTGAAAGCCGGCGGCAGGGTTTCCAACGCTGCATATCTGGTGGCTTCTATTCTGGGGCTGAAACCATTGATTGAAATGATTGACGGCAAGCTGGTGGGAACAAAGAAATACCGCGGTACAAATGACAAGGTATTTGTAAAATTCCTGAATGAATATCTTACAGCCACAAAACTGGAAAAAGATTCTTTCTTTATGGTTTATTCTGCAGGCCTGCCGGAAAAGACTAAAACAGAACTGGAAGCTGTAGCCAACAAACACGGCTATAAAGATTTTGTATGGGTACCTACAGGCTGTGTTATTTCAACACACGCCGGTCCTGGTGCTTTCGGCGTAGGCGGTTTTATAACTGAATAAAAAATTCCCTTTGCTATGCAGCAAAGGGATATTTTTTAGTTTGTTTCTTCTGGTGTTTGTTCTTCTTTCACATCATAAACAGACATAAGTTTCTGTGTATGAATTTTGTAAGCAACAGAAATAAGGGTATTGCGCACAAAATATCTCTGTGGCTTGAGAGTTCTGGATGTATCCTGTGGCAATGGCTGTTCTGTAAAAATTGCAGAAATGATAATTTCCAGTTCTGTACAGATATAGTTGTATGCTGTTTCTATATCATAAACAGATTTCTGTATTTTAATCATACGGCCAATTTCATCAATTGTGAAAATCTGTTTTGCAATATATACGATTACAAGATAAGCAATATGCTGTCTGGAATAGCGTTTTTTGACTGTAGGTGGAACAACGCCTTTTTTAACATAGTTGTTTACCATTGAAGATGTGAGCAGTTTTTCTTCTCCACCGATACCCAGTGGTGCAAAAATACCATCAATATATGACAACACCTGGTCAATATACAAGTCAATTGAAGGCAGTTCATTATATCTTGGCATTTTAAAATTTTTGATTTTTTCTATCTCCATCTGAAAATCCTGAAGTTTATCTGAATTCATTTTCTTTACCCTTATATCAATATAAATTTCTGCATATAGTATAAAACAAATCCATTAAAAAATCAATATCAAAACACAAGATATTATATTTAAAACTATATGTTAAAACACCTATATCATATCATATAAAAAGCGCACCTTTTCAAGTGCGCTTCCGTTTGAAATAACTATTTAGATTTCAAAACCAATCATCATACCGCCTTTTTCAGCATAGAAGCTGCAAAGTGCGCTTGTTGGTTCAATTCTGATATCTGCATCAGGAAATTCAGCAAGGGCTTTTTCTTTGATAGCATTTGCTGTATCAAGATTAAAGCAGTTGTCAATTCTCAGACGGCCGCCTTTGTAGCCTTCTGATTTCATTTTTGCATAGATTGTTTCCTGTGCTTTCTTTTCACCACGTGCTTTGTCTGTTGGGTGAATCTGGCCTTCTTCGCTTACAATACCTACCATACGCAGACCTACCATGCTGGCAATTTTGGCAACAACCATTGGTACACGGCCGTTGTTAGCCAGGTTAATCATTGATTCCAAAGAGAAAACCAATGATGTGCCGTGGTCTTTGTATTCTGTGATTTCTTTGCAAACTGTTTCATAATCTTTGCCTTCCAGAATCAGGTCACGCAGTTTTTCAACGTGCAGTTTCTGTTCACCACCGGCTGTGTAAGAGTCCAGAACAAATACTTTTTTGCCTGGGTTTTCTTCTTCATACTGTGCTTTTGCCTGCATAGCTGCATTGTAGCTGCCTGAAAGTGTGCTGATGATTGTAACAACATAGATAATGTCATAACCTTCAAAAGCAGCCAGGTAGTCACCTACGCCTGGGCAGGCTGTGCTGGATTTGCCTTTATATGTACGCAGGTCATCAACCATACCCTGAATATCCAGGTCGATTGTATCCACATATTCTTTTTTGTCTGTGATAATTCTCAATGGTGCGCTTTCAAAATCAACACCGCCATCCAGCTTGTACATATTGGAAGCAGAGTCTGCAACAATTTTGATTTTCATATATATTCTCCTTCGAGATAAATAATTTTATATATTTTTATAAATAGTTTTAAAAACTAAATGCTATATTTTAAATTATCATATATTTTCATCTATGTCAATAATAAAATAGCTTTTTCTCTTTTTGTACAATTTTAACCTTTGACCATTTACCTCATATAGTGTATTATTTATATATAAATATTTTAAAGGATGTGTATAATATGAACGTTATTTTTAACCGCCGCAGTGTGCGCAAATATCAGGACAGACCGATTGAAGCTGAAAAAGTGGACCGTATGCTCCGTGCCGCTATGCAGGCTCCATCTGCTACAAACCAGCAGCCATGGGAATTCATAGTGATTGACGATAAAGAAACACTGGTAAAACTGGCAGAGTTCAGCCCATATGCAAAAATGCTGCCAGGCGCCGCATTGGGTGTGATTGTGCTGGAAAAACAGAATATGCGCGCACCACTGTTTACAGAACAGGATCTGGGTGCCTGTGTACAGAACCTGTTGCTGCAGGCTGCTGAAGATGGTCTGGGCACAGTATGGATGGGCGTAGGCCGCGGCAGCGAAAGAGAAACTTTCCTGACTGAAATGTTTGCTCTGCCTGAAGCTGTAAAACCATTTGCAGTAATTGCAGTGGGTTACCCTGAAGATGAAAATGCAAATAAATTTGTGGACAGATACGAAGCTGACAGAGTGCATTATAATAAATATTAATTGTGCAAGGAATGACAGGAAGATAAGTTGAAATTTGTCAAGGTGATTGTATGGATAAAGAAATTAAAAAATGGATTGCCATTATCAGCATAGTTACCGCAGTTCTGGTTATTGTGTTGCTTTTACTTTCGGGATATAATATCAGCGGTTTTAAAATTCATAAAGGGATTAAAATTAACTAAATTTGATTTTTGAGGTGAGTTATTATGCAAGAAATAATTGCAAAGTTGACTGCAAAAGATGATAAATATGCCTGTGCCTTTGCTGATAAAATCATCTCCGAAAGTCAGGACACCGATAAATGGTATGAATGTTTTGATGCCTTTGCATCATTGCTCAACCATCCCAAGTCATTAGTAAGAAATCGAGTGTTGCATATTCTTGCCGCAAATATACAATGGGATGATGAAAATCATTTCGATGCAATTCTTGATGATTATCTTGCTCATATCACAGATGAAAAACCAATTACTGCCAGACAGTGTATTAAAGTTCTGGCGCAGGTTGGCAAGACAAAACCGCAGTATATTCCCAAAATCATAGCTTGTTTTCGCAGTGCTGATTTATCAAAATACAAGGACAGTATGCGACCGCTGATTGAAAAGGATATGTCCGAAACCGAAAAAGTATTGACGCCGTATAATCCTTATTTGACTGACATATGATATACAAAAAAGCCTCCCGTGTGGGAGGCTTTTTATTATTTCTGATAATATTTGTTGATGCTGTCTGCCTGGTTTGCAGGTGTGAGTATCATTTCAGGAATCTGCACATTTTCCGGCAGATTACATACATAAGCAACCGCTGCACCGATATCGTCTGCTGTCAGGGCATCAATACCTGTGTATACTGCTTTAGCCTTTTTTTCATCGCCACGGAAGCGGATAATGGAAAATTCTGTTTCAACAAGTCCAGGTTCAATACATGTTACTCTGATTGGTGTATCCATAACATCTATACGCAGACCGTCTGTGATGTAACGGATGGCTGCTTTACTGCCGCAGTACACTGCACCGCCGCCGTATGCTATATTGCCTGCCACGCTACCCATATTTACCACAACACCTTTTGCTTTTCTGGCAACCATCTGTGGCACAACAGCTTTAATCATATACAGCACACCTTTAACATTTGTGTCGATAACCACGTCATAGTCTTCCATTTCGCTTTCAAACACTTTTTCTGTGCCTACAGCCATACCAGCATTGTTGATAAGGATATCAATATCTTTCCATTCTTCCG
>CAZYSS010000025.1:0-13072 GCA_964649845.1 uncultured Oscillospiraceae bacterium | reverse complement strand
TACACCCAGGGCGTCCAGTTCTTTACCCAGTGCATCCAGTCTTTCCTGTCTGCGGCCGGAAATAATAATGTTCACACCCAGCTTTGCAAGTTCGATAGCTGATGCCCAGCCGATACCGCTTGTAGCACCTGTAACTATAGCAATTTTACCTTTAATTCTGCTTTCCATAACTGCTCCTTATTTAAAACAGCATATCGCTGCTGATGTCTTTGATTGTTTTTGCACCGCACATAGACATAATGTCTGCCAGTTCTGCTTTCAGTTTTTCTGTGTATGCTTTTATGCCTTCCTGTGCTCCGCCGTAAACTGCTGTAACATATGGGCGTGCAATAATAACTGCATCTGCGCCAAGAGCCAGGGCCTTGAAAATATCCAGACCCGTGCGGATGCCGCCGTCAACGATAATTTTCATTTCTCCGCCAACAGCTTTTACAATTTCAGGCAGGACTTCTGCTGTGGATGGTGTGCCGTCCAGAACGCGGCCGCCGTGGTTGGAAACAACGATTGCTGCTACACCTGCTTCTTTTGCTTTGAGAGCACCTTTTACAGTCATAACGCCTTTTACGATAAATGGTGCAGGAGAAAGTGCAACAATTTCCTTCATCTGTTCTACAGTTTTACCGCCTGCAGGAGGAGTCATATTTTTAAGGAATGGCAGACCTGCAGCGTCTACGTCCATTGCTACTGCAAAACAGCCGCTGTCTTTGATAAGTTCAAATTTTTCTTTGATTGTATCAATATTCCAAGGTTTGATTGTAGGAACACCACAGCCTTCGTATTTAGTGATGGCTTTTGCTGCAGCCTGCATAACAGCAGGGTTTGTGCCGTCACCTGTAAATGCGGCTATGCCTGCAGCCTTTGCACCGCTGATGATAATATCGTTGTATTCTTCGTCCGTGTATTTTTCACCGTAATGCAGTTTAACAGCACCTACAGGGCCTGCAAATACAGGAATATCAAATTTTTTGCCAAACAGTTCAACAGATGTGTCAGGTGTAACATTTTCACACAAGGTATCCATATTGATACGGATTTCCTGCCACTTGTCATAGTTGCGGATAGCTACATCACCGTTGCCTTTTGCACCCGGGCCAGGAATCTGATTTTTGCACCGCTTGCCGTTGCACACAGGGCAAGCCTTGCAATATGGGCCGATTGAGCCACGTGCCTGTTCAAGAACCTGTTTATAATCCATATTAACTTCTCCTTTATTATTTGCGTTTATCAATTGATTTAATAATACAGCAAAACAATGATTAATTCAATATTTATTCCAAAACAAAACCGCCCATACGGGCGGTTTCTGAATTTAATCCTGTTCTATGTCAGAATAATCAATAATTACTTTCCGGCAGTTTTCGCAGAGGTATGCTATTGCTTTACCGCCAAGCAGGCCCATTTTTGACAGGTTTACTGTTTTAGGGAAAAGCGAATTACTATCGTCCTGCCATTTTACCTGTAATCTGTCATATACTCTGCCCTGTTCCATTTCCTTACCGCAATATGGACAAATCATTCTGCCACCTTCTTTTCAATAAAATGGGGGTTGAGCACTGCAACCATTTCAGGAGTATTGGCATCGATAACAATTGTATCTTCTTCTGTGATAACCACATCTTCATACAGTGATGTGAAATCATCAATATGTGCGATTACATCAAAACCGAAATCATCTGTGCGGTAATGCATAGGGATAATAACCTTTGCTTCCACCTGCTGGGCCACCTCTTTTGCCTGCTGTGGGTCAATTGTATAGAAACCACCTACAGGGATAAGGGCAACATCCACAGGACCGATAACTTCTGCCTGTTCATCTGTAAGAATATGGCCAAGGTCACCGAAATGGGCAAGAGTAAGACCTTCGTACTCGAAAACATGTATAATGTTTGTACCGCGTTTTGCACCCTGTGCATCGTCATGGAAAGTGTCTATCTTTGTAATCTGCGGTGCAGGAGCAAACATACGCACCTGTTTTACAAGATGTGCTGCATTGTGGTCGTGGTGACCGTGGCTGCAGAGAATTTCGTGAGCAGAAGCCTCAAGATTTGCAATTCCCGGTACACTACCATTGTCGTATGGGTCGATTACACAGGTCCAGTCACCAAAAGTAAGTTTGTAACAGGCGTGACCTAACCATTGTACAGTAATGTTTTTCATAATGGTTTTCCTTTCTTATATATTGTAATATGTAATAGCGGGACGTCGAGGACGCCGTCCCCTACGCGATTTTACGCTTTCGTAATGCGCAGGCCCTTTGGGTAATGGTTTTTGATAACATTGCCGTCACATTTGCCCCAGCCCAGACTGTAGCCGTTTACTGTGATAAGGCGCCAGCCACGGACAGGGTTGTCTGTAGGGATTTCCCGGCCTGTAAGATATTTTTCCAGCCTGTCATCATCAAGTGACAGATTTTCCACATTCTGTACCTGTTCAGGTTTTAAAGCAGCGGCAAGACTGTGGCTTGGTTCAAAACGGCCTTTTTTGATTTCACCCAGCTGCAGACCTGCACGGAGGACTTTCAGCTTAGAAAAATCCGGTGTATTGTCAGGCAGGCTATAAAGTGTTGAGCCAAACAGAACAAAATTGGAAAAGTCTGCATCTTTTAATGTATCTTTAGCAAATTTGTACCAGTCTGTCAATGCTTTTTTATCATTTATAGTTTTGGCATATTTTACCCTGCCAGTTTCTCCGCCGGCTTTCTGCAATACAGCTACATAGTGCCCCTCCCCTTTCAGCTTATGTGGGAACAGACGCATAGTGTCTGCAAGCTGTGGATTGCCATCTGCCCAGCTTGGTCTGCCGGGTGAAAAATAATTGTAAATCCGTGGGCAGACTGTGGTGAATTCAGGGTGATTGGCGATAAAATCTGCCACCATCATTTCATTTTCTTCCGGTGAAAAAGTACAGGTGGAGTAAACTATTTTGCCGTTTGGTGCCAGCATTTTGGCGGCACTTTCCAGAATATGCGCCTGTCTGTTGGCACAAACCAGCACCTGTTCCTGTGACCATTCATCCACAACGGCAGCTTCTTTGCGGAACATACCCTCGCCGCTGCAAGGGGCATCCACAATTATAATATCAAAAAAGTATGGAAAATGCTTTTCCAGGTCCCGTGGGCTGTGATTGGTTACAATTGCATTTTTAACGCCCATTCTCTCCATATTGCCGGAAAGGATTTTTGCACGGGACGGCACAATTTCATTTGACACCAATAATCCTGTACCCATAAGGCCTGCCGCAGCCTGACTGGATTTACCGCCAGGGGCCGCACACAGATCCATCACTTTATCACCCGGTTTTATCTCTGCCGCAGCCGCAGGTGCCATTGCGCTGGCTTCCTGAATATAATATACACCAGCGTGGTGGTATGGATGGCGGCCAGGGCGAGTGGTATTATCATAATAAAAACCTGTATCGCACCAGTCCACTTTTTCAAGAGAGAAAAGATTTTCCCTGAAAAATTCTTCTGTATTGGTTTTCAATGTATTTACTCGCAAGGAATAATAATTCTCATTTTCATAGCCTGTGATAAATTCATTGTATTCGTCTTTTAAAAGAGTCTGCATTTTATCGCAGAACTGCTGTGGTAATTTAGCCATAAAATCTCCGTTTGATTTGATTTTATTGTATTTTACCACAAAAGGTATGCTCTTGTCTTGAATTTTGCGATATTTTGATGTAATATTAATTCAATATTTTTTGGGAGATGGTATATTATGAAAAAAGGTGTTACAGCGGTGGTTGCCGCCAGTATCCTGTATGGAATTATGCCGGCATTATTGAAGATGATAATGCTGGAAGGTATGAACAGCGCATCAACAGTATTTTTCAGAATGTTTTTTGCAGCTATATTTGCTTTTATATATCTTATGGTAAAGAAAGAACCTCTGGAAATTGACAGAGAACAGTTTATACATCTGGCTGTCTTTGGTGCCGTGGCCTTTGGCGCAACATCCACACTTACCACTGCCAGCTATAATTATATATCCACAGGTCTTGCCACTATGCTGCAGTTTACATATCCGCTGTTTGTGACAATAGCCATGTGGCTGATTTTCAAGGAAAGACTGACAAAGGTAAAGCTGATATCCTGTCTGATGGCTTTGGCAGGTCTGGCTCTTATGGCTGATTTTTCCCGACTGTCACCAAAAGGAATTATACTGGCTACATTATCCGGTGTAACATATGCCATATATGTAGTTGCAAGCAATAAAAGCCGGTTTGCACGATTGGATAAATTTGTAGTTGTGTTCTACATAAATGCGTTCGCAAGTGTGATATACGGTGCAAGAGCAGTAATTTCAGGTGAGTTTATGCTACCAACAAACCTGAAAGCAGTTATTTTACTGATGATTGTGGCACTCTTCTGCACTGTAATGACACTTTATCTGCTGTCAACAGGTATAAGACTGCTGGGAGCATCCACAGCATCTGTTCTGAATATGCTGGAACCGATTACAAGTGTAATTGTTGGTATTGTATTATTTAAAGACGCATTTACGCTGGCTGCGGCTGCAGGCTGTGTGCTGGTGGTAATGTCCAGCATTGTGGTGGCCCTATTCGATGAACAGGACGTCAAAGTAAAAGTACATGCAAATACTGCACGATACAGATAAATAAGGTAAAACACCCGGTACGGTTAAACGTGCCGGGTGTTTCTGTATAGAGAGAACAGGAAAAAATCAAAGTACCTGACTTAAAAATTCTTTTGTGCGGGGATGTTGCGGATTGTCAAACAGCTGCTGTGGTGTGCCCTCTTCTGCGATTATGCCATCTTCCATAAACAGCACCCTGTCTGAAACTTCTCTGGCAAAGCCCATTTCGTGAGTAACAATAACGATAGTCATACCGCTTTCCGCCAGATTTTTGATAACATTGAGCACTCCTTTTACCATTTCAGGGTCAAGGGCAGATGTAGGTTCATCAAACAGGATAACCTTTGGCTCCATCGCCAGTGCACGGACAATTGCAAGACGCTGTTTCTGGCCACCTGAAAGACGGCGGGGGTATTCGTTCCGCTTGTCTTCCATTCCTACAGATTTTAAAAGCTCTATAGCTTTCTTTTCAGCCTCTGCCTTTGGTACCTTCTTTTCAAGGGTAGGCGCAAGAGTGATATTTTGAAGAACAGTCATATTCGGGAAAACATTGAAATGCTGAAATACCATGCCCATTTTCTGTCTGTGCCGGTCTATATTTATGCCTTTGGCGGTGATTTCCTGACCATCAAAGAAGATTTTACCATCTGTAGGAGTTTCCAACAGATTAAGACAGCGTAAAAATGTACTTTTGCCGCTGCCAGATGGACCTATTACAGATACCACTTCGCCTGTACGGATTGTTTGATTTATGCCTTTCAGCACCTGCAGGGAGCCGAAATTTTTGGTCAGGTTTTCTACCTGTAATAATATATCAGTCACTTGCTGCCAGCCTCCTTTCAAATCTGTTCATCAACATGGTAAGCGACCATGTCATACCCACATATATAATACCTACTATCATAAGTGCAGGGATAGGTTTATATGTAGCTGTCTGCACTGTGCGCCAGCTGGTCATAAGTTCACCGATAAAGAATGTACTGGCAAGACTGGTATTTTTCAACATTACTATAAACTGATTACCCAATGCAGGCAGAATATTTTTTATAGCCTGTGGAAGAATCACATATCTCATCATATAGCTGTTTCTTATGCCAAGGCTTTTTGCAGCCTCTGTCTGGCCTTTATCTACAGCCTGTATGCCTGCGCGGATAACCTCTGCGATATAAGCGGAACTGTTTACTATAAGTGCTACGATAATGCAATCTCTTTCACTCATTTCAAAAGGCAGAGCCTTTGGCAGCCATAGCCAGAAGAAATAAAGCTGTAGTAAAATAGGTGCGCCGCGGATAATTTCTATATATACTGTTACAATCGAATTCAATATGAAGGAGTGGCTCATTTTCATAAAAGCTACCACCATTCCCAGCAATGTGCCGAAGAACACTGTGATAACTGTAAGAATCAATGTCCATTTAACACCCTCGGTAAATACATAGCTATATTTACCCCAAATGGCGATAATATCATTTATCATTTCTGTTCACTCCTGTTACAGACCAAGAGATTCTGCATATGCAGCATACTGGTCATACCATTGTGCATAGATACCGCTGGCAATAACTTCATCAATAATGGCATTAATGGCATCTGTCAGCTCGTCTTCACCTTTCATCATACCGATTCTTGTACCGCCCCATTCCTTGTTTTCAACAAATTTGAAGTCATTTACAATATTTACATCAGGGTTTGCCTGGGAGTAAAGTCTGCCGTTGCCGATAAAACAGGCAGCCAGGTCAGCTTTGTTTTCCTGTACCATCAGAAAAGCATCTGTCATAGAGGAAACATATTTGATTTCTTTACATTCAGGAATCTGATCCATTACATAGTCTTGTTGGAGAGAGCCAGCTTGAACAACGATAACAGCGTCTTTCATACTTTCTGCTGTAGGATATTTGTTCACATCATCTGTGCGACACAGCATACCGTAGCCTTCTGTATCTTCATCAAAATAATAGCCTTTGGAAAGGTTCATAGCTTCTGCTCTGTCTGGTTTATAAGCAAGAGCAGAAATAGCAAGATCATATTTACCTTCTGCCACAGAAGAAAGAACTGCTGTAAACTCCAGAGGAACTATCTGCAGTTCCACACCCAGACTGTCTGCGATGTACTGTGCCAGTTCAATATCTGCACCAACATACTGTGCATCGCCTTCTTTTGAAGGGTCAATAAATTCATTAGGTGCAAAATAAGGCTCTGTGGCCACTGTGATTACACCGCGTGCTTTGATTTCTTCAAGTCGGTTGGCATATTCAGGTTCTGAAGATGAGCAGGCTGTAAATGACAGTACAAAAATAAAAGTGAGTGATAAAGCGATAATTTTTTTCATAGTTGTGCTCCTTGTGTTGTGATAAAAGCAAATTCAAAATCTCAACTGCAATGATACAACCATAAAATAAAAACGCCCTCCAGGTGTTTATATAACACCAAGAGGACGGCAAATATCCGTGGTTCCACCTCTCTTTATTATTGCCTCACGGCAATAACCTTACCGAGTACCATCATACTCTGTCGCGATAACGGGCGAAGGATCCGATCCAGTCTACTGAAGGACACAGCCTTGTTCGGTGGATAGCTCAAAGATGTGTTCAACTTTACCATCATAGCCCCTTACACCAACCGGGACCTCTCTGCAAATCCGTATAAAATCTACTATTTCTTATCAATGCTTTTGTGAGATGTATTAAATTTGTTTACAGTGTACACCCATTTGTAGTTGTTGTCAAGACATATTTTTTTGTTTTCGATATAAAATATATTATCACACATAAAAAGCGGACTGTTACAGTCCGCTTTCAATTTATTGTCATTTAATCGTGACGGATAGCGCTGAGTGCTGTGATTTTTACTGCTCTCAATGCAGGTATATATCCGGAAATAATACCAACCAGTGTAGAAAAACTCACTCCAAATACAGCCAGCCATACAGGAATGATAGACAACGACACATCTCCTGTACCCATCAGCTGTGAGCCTATCATATTAATTATAGCAGACAGCCCGTAACATACTGTCAAACCTATGATACCGCCCATAAAACCAATACCAGCAGCTTCTGCAAGAAACATATTTTTTATATCCTGCAGTTCGCAGCCAAGCACTTTCATAATGCCGATTTCCTTTGTGCGTTCATAAATTGCCATAGTCATGGTGTTGGCAATACTGATGGCGGAAACCAACATGGCTATACTGCCAAGACCTCCCAGAATAAGCTGAATCATCTGTGCGTATTTTTTCATCTCATTGCGGTAGCTGGTCATAGAATAGGTACTGTAGCCAAGGTCTTTGATATATTCTTCCACTTCTTCAACGTCGTCTATATCGTAAACCTTTACTATAGCCTGCTCATATTCCCTGGTTTTGCCTTTGTTGGTATCCCTGATGCCTGTGGCTTTCATATATTCCTTTTCAAGAGCGATTACATCTTCCATATCCATAATCACACCTGAATAGGTTTCATAGCCTTTTGAAGCGTCCTGTTTGATAACGCCTACTATGTTGATTTTTTCAGACAACACTTCTTCTTCACCATTTTCTGTGTATTCAAAGGCCTTGAGAGTTATATCATCCCTGAAAACATCCACAAATGGCTGGGGCATATTTCCATTTTCATCAGGAACGGCGTCCACCATATTATTCGGCCATTGTTTACGGGTATTTTCAAAATTGTAAGCAAAAAATTCACCTACAATCACTGTATATTCTTTATCTTTTGATGTGGGGAAGCGACCTTCTTTAAGTTCATAGCCGTAGATTTCCATAGCTTCACGACGGATACCGCGGATATTTGCCCAACTGCGATATTTATCATTACTGCCGGAAAAAAGATTAGCTCCATAGTTGAAATAATACAACGGTGTGGCAACCTTTACATTTTCCAATGCCTGAAAACTGTCTATCACTTCGTCAGTAATAGGGTCAACATCGCTGTTGCCGCTCCAGTTATAGACCTCAATCATGGTAAGGTCTCCCATACCTGTCATCATATCATCAAAGCTTTTATCAAGGGCAACACCTATAGACACCATCATAATGATTGAACAAGTGCCGATGATTACTCCCAGAACTGTGAGAATTGTACGGCCTTTTCTGCGCTTCAGGTTATCAAA
The DNA here is from genome assembly GCA_964649845.1 of uncultured Oscillospiraceae bacterium. GTDB lineage: Bacteria > Bacillota > Clostridia > Oscillospirales > Ruminococcaceae > RGIG3102. The sequence goes on along the minus strand of CAZYSS010000025.1, from coordinate 4,368 downwards.
AGACAATCTAAGCAAGTCAGATATCTTCATCTTCGTCCCCTAATTCTGCAAGTCTTTTAGCTTTCTTTTTCTTTTTCCAGAAGAAGAAACCACCTGCTGCAATTACAACTGCAACGATAACATATGGTACAAATGATGTTTTTTCAACTGCCGGTTCTACTACAGGCATATCTACAACAGGCTTATCCCATACCATTTCTTCCAAAACTTCAATCGTGAATTCTCTTTCAATAGTATACTGTGTGCCTGTGGCATCTTCATATATAACCAGCAGTTTGCCTGTGGATGTCCCCACCTGAGAAGCTGTGAAATCAAATTCTGCTTCTGCTGTGGAACCCGGCATAATATTGCCCAAGAATTCCACTTCGTAGGCTGTAAGTGTATCGCTTACCAGTTCAGCTGTAACATTATACACCGTAGTTTTGCCTTTGTTTACAAGGGAAGCTGACATATAGCTTTCGTTGCCCATATACATTTCCAGATCGTTGAATATACTCTGGATATCAAAGCGTGTAGGCTGTTGCACATTGATGGAAACATCCTGCTGGGATGTGAACTGTGTGCGCTGACCGCCTACAAAGGCTTCAAATGTATAAACAAGCTGGATTGGCAGTGATGTTATATCATTTGCCACACCTTCCGCAATAAGGGTAAAGGTATGGTTGATTTCTCCGCCTTTGCCCACTTTGCCTATAAGCACCTGGCTGTTGCCGTTTGCCAGAGTAATACCATTTGGCAACACAATTTTAAGTGAAACATTGTCCAGTTCAAGATTTGTGCTGGTGTTGGTGGCTACTGTAGACAGTGCAAATGGTTCGCCGATAATGGCAACCTTGCCGTAATTTGCACTGTTGAGAATAATTGTAGGTGCAGGCACATCATCTGTAGCCTGTGTGATTTTCATATCAAGTGTAGTGTGCGGATATGGCAACGGCATATTGTCGTTTGTGTTTGTGCCGTTTTTGCCTGTGTAGCTGATGCCGAAGCTAAAAGAAGGATTGCCGCCAAGATATGTAACATCCCTGAATGAAACTGTATATGAAATCGCCTGGTAGCTGATGCCTTCTGCATTTGTAACTGTAACAGGATTGCGCATTTTCACATCGATCACAGCTGATGTAGGAATAGAAAATGCACCCTGTGTCATATTGATATAGATACGGCCTGTGGACTGTCCTGCAGGCACGCCAAATTCGTCTGCTTTGATTCTTTCGTCAATTACAGATACTGCAACAATAACTTTATCGCCAGGATTTACTTTTGCCAGGGCGCTACCATTGTCATTTACAATCTGATAGTTGGAAATGTAAATATTGTTGTTTGCAGCAGCATTGCGAATGCAGTCTGCTTCTGTATGAGCTGTGCCATGTACTGTACACTGCTGTGGGCAGCTTGTGATGGCGTGACCAGCCTGACCGCACATACCGCATATAACTGCAGGCCGTGTAGACGGGATATCTGCCTGTGGCTGTAAAGCGGAATCAGATGATGAATCTGCATTTACATCATTTGCAGATGAAGACACATCGCTGTCGTCAGCTGTGTCTGTATGCTGCATATTGCTGTCAGCAATTTCTGTAGTGCCGGATTCAACAGATACACTGTTGTATCCATCTGTGGCATATACCATAAGTGACAGTGGCTGTGACGCTATAAGCGAAAGCATAACAACAGCCAACATAGCAGATACTACTTTTTTCTTAACAATATTTTTCATAATTTTTCCTCTGAATTAATATTACTGATCAGCTGAATTGCTGATAATTTCTGTCTCGTTTTCCTTTTCTGATATAACTGTGTCCTCCAGCATATCCACACCGTTTTTCATATCACTGACAATCTGCCCGTCTTTCAATGTGATTATTCGTGGTGCCATTTTTGCCAGTTCCGGGTCGTGGGTTACCATTACAAAGGTAATATTGTTCTGATGTGAAATTTCCAGCAGCATTTTCATTACCTGTTCTGTGGTTGCACTGTCCAGGTTGCCGGTAGGCTCGTCAGCAAATATAACGTTTGGTCTGCTCACAAATGCACGGGCAATACCCACTCGCTGCTGCTGACCGCCGGACATTTCACCCGGTTTGTGGTTCAGCCTGTCCCCCAGGCCCATTTCTTTCAGGATTTTGCGTGCTTTTTTCTCACGTATGTCCCTGTCCACACCTTTGAAAAGCAGTGGGAATGCCACATTTTCCACAGCGGTGAGGGTAGGCATAAGATTATAGGACTGAAATATAAAACCTATATTATCCTGACGGAATTTTGCAAGCTCTTTTTCTGTCATCTTGCTTACCATCTGTCCGTTTATCCTTACTTTGCCTTTGGTTGGCTTTTCAAGGCCTGCCAGCATATTCAACAATGTGGATTTACCGCTGCCGGAGGTACCTACAATGCAGCAGAACTCTCCTTTTTCTATCTTTACGCTGATATTGTCCAGAGCCACTACTATTTCGCCGCCCACTTTGTAGACTTTGCGTAAATTCTCTACTTTTATCATTTTTTCACCTTTTTTAAGTAAAATTACTTATCGTTGAATGTTGATTTTAGTATATCATACGTAATGACACAATTCAATTTATGTGGTATAATCAAATGTGAAAATTAATCAAATCTTAAGAATTGTGTTTATAATATTAATACGATAAACGGGAGAAAATATTGCGCACTTTTTTATATATTCTTTCTGCGCTGCTGATGTTTGACGGCATTGTATTGATAGGCAGAAAAAGCTTTACACTTGGGCTGGCAATCATAATAGGTCTGTCAGTGATACTGTTTATACTGGCAAAATATCTGGAGCTGTTTGCGGCGCATACAGCAAGCGGTATGGGTATGTATCTTAAATATCTTATATTTCTTGGGGTGTTCTGTTTTACCGCGCTGGCGACATTTGTGCTGTCTTACGCCAGAACAACAGTGAAATATAATGAAAATGCCATTATAGTGCTTGGCTGCGGACTGAACAGCGACGGCAGTCCAAGCCATACTTTAAAAAACAGGCTGGACGGCTGTCTGGAGTACTTTGATAAAAATCCGCACTGTTATGTGGTAGTAACAGGCGGGATGGACAGATTCAACCATATAACTGAAGCCTCTGCCATGAAAAAATATCTGGTGGAAAATGGTGTTCCTGCCGACAGGATTCTGATGGATGAAAAAGCTGAAAATACCAAGGAAAATTTTACATATTCAATGCAACTGCTGGAAAATTACGGAGTAAAAACTGACCGAATTGCATTTGTGACAAATTCTTTTCACATATTCCGAGCCACACAGTATGCAAAACAGGCGGGATTTTCAGGAATAAAAGCTTTCAGCGTAACTACGGATCCGGCTGTGTTTGTGCCTGCTGTACTGCGCGAAGTGTGTGCTGTAGCAGTACAAATTCTGTTTAAATATTAAATGGAGGTTTAACATATGAAAACTTTACTAAAAAATGCCAATCTTATAAACGAACTGGGAGATGTGCTGACAAACAAAGATCTGTTGGTTGAAGATGGCAAAATTGCAAAAATCGGTGAAAATCTGTGCTGTGACGACGCAGAAGTAATTGACTGCACCGACAGATTTGTTACACCGGGTTTTGCTTCTATGCATAACCATTCACCGATGAATATCTTTAAAGGTATTGCAGAAGATGTAAACATTGATGACTGGTTCAACAAAGAACTGTGGCCATATGAAAGCAAAATGCAGGACGAAGATATCTACTGGGGTGCAAAACTAGCCTGTGCTGAAATGATAAACAACGGTGTTACAGCCTTTGCAGACCATTATTTCAAAGGTCATCTGATTGCAAAAGCCTGTGAAGAAACAGGTATCAAAGGTGATATTGCATGGACAATCTTTGGTTTCGGCGGCGACTGCAGCGCTGAACTGGCTGATGCCACAAAGTTTATTGAAGATTATAAAAACAATGAACTGGTTAGCCCAAGAATGGGACCACACTCCCCATATATGTGTTCCCCTGCTGTGCTGAAAGAGATTGTGGACAAGGCAAAGGAACTGGGTGTGGGTATCCATCTGCATGTAAGCGAAACAAAAGCACAGGTGGATGCAAGCAAAGAAAATCACAGCGGAAAAACACCATTTGAAGTTGTAAACGAAGCAGGCGGTTTTGATGTTCCTTGTATCGTAGGCCACGGTCTGTGGGTTGAAGAAAACGACCTGAAGCTTATCAACGAAAACACTGTATTTGCAGTATCTCCAAAAACATACACCAAACTGGGTATGGGTGACGGCGGTCTGTGGAAATACAGAAAACAGATAAACATTGCTGCAGGCAATGACGGCAGTGCATCCAGCAACAGCATTGATGTCCTGGAACAGATAAGAATGTTTGCTCTGCTGGGCAAATGGTATGACAACGCT
>CAZYSS010000024.1:21280-22887 GCA_964649845.1 uncultured Oscillospiraceae bacterium | reverse complement strand
TTGATTTTTGCATCAGGTTCAAAACCCGGCAATACTCTTGAGGCGTGAAAATCGTCAAACAGCTTGCCGCCAAACTCAAGGTAAAGCTTGCCGTCAAATTTCTTTATACGCTCTTTGATTTCGTGAGCCTGTTTTTCCACATACAGCTCGTTGCTGAATCCCTTTTTAAACATATTGTCACTCCTTTTTAAAAGGATTATAAACTCAAATACCTTATTAGTATACCACCTGAAACAAAGTTAAACAATTAATTTTTTGATAGTTGTTTTTAGAAAAAACACAGGATATTTTATGGAACTTATACAAAAGTTTTCAGGCAGTAAAAAATTGTAATTTTTTGCCTTGAAACATATGTTGTTTTTTGCCATAAACTATTGACAAAGCTATATCACAGTACTAAACTACAGTTATAGAAGCACAGGTGCTTCACGGCAATAACATTTCATTAAAGGAGAAACTTATTATGGCAAAATACGGTTGCGTTATTTGTGGCTGGATCTATGATGAAGAAATGGGTGATGACGAACTGGGTATCCCAGCAGGTACACTGTTTGAAGATTTACCAGAAGATTTTACTTGCCCACTTTGCGGTGTAGGTATCGACCAGTTTGAAAAAGTTGATTAATTGATTTTACAGCAGGGGGCACAGGCCCCCTGTTTTATTGCAATAAAAATCTGATTGTGTTATTATAAATATCTGCAAAGGAGGGGAAAGGTATGAAAATTGCTATGTTGGGTTATTCAGGCAGCGGCAAAAGCACAACAGCAGCTCTGCTGGCTGAAAAATACAGTATCCCGGTGCTTTTTCTTGACACGGTGCAGTTTATGGAAAACTGGCAGGAAAGACCGCTGGAGGATTCAAAACGCATTGTGGCTGATTTTATGGCGTCAAACAGCAGCTGGATTATTGACGGCAACTACAAAGCCTTTCTCCAGAATGAACGTCTGGAACAGGCCGATATGATTGTTTTCTTCAATTTCAACAGATTTACCTGTTTTTGCCGCGCATTTGGCCGTTTTATGAAATACAAGGGAAAGACACGCCCAAGTATGGCAACCGGCTGCAACGAGAAATTTGACATGGAATTTGCCAGATGGATTTTATGGGATGGCCGCACAGAGCAAAAGAAAAAAGCCTATTCGGATATGTGCAAAAAATATAGTGACAAAGTGATTATTATCCGCAATCAGAAGCAACTGAATAATTTTTTAAAAAATATTTAAATTTTTTTTGAAAAAAGTGTTGACATTTGCGATTTCTTGAGTTATAATAATCAAGCACTTGAGAAATCAAGCAACGGGATGTGGCTCAGTTTGGTAGAGCGCCTGGTTTGGGACCAGGATGCCGCAGGTTCGAATCCTGTCATCCCGACCACTTGGAATAATCATTACGCATCTGAGTAGTGATTATTCCATTTTTTGTTTATAATGATTTTTTAACAGCAGGTATGTGATGCCTGCTGTTTTTTTATGCTGATTTTTCTTTTGTTGCAATATATTCTATTGCAACGCCATCACGGGTTTCCAAAACAACATTATTGCCTTGAAACTCGTTTGGAATATTTAATACACCTAAAAATCTATAATGAATTATTATTCTTTGCATT
>CAZYSS010000024.1:0-21180 GCA_964649845.1 uncultured Oscillospiraceae bacterium | reverse complement strand
TTCTTTGCATTGGCTGGAAACTGTTTTTGCTTATGTGTCATTTCTTACAGATTGTTTAATGATATTTCAATCTCGGTTATAGATACTGTGCTGATTATCCAGCGAGAGACCGTTTTTCTTTTCTTTTAGTCTTCAATAAACAATTTTTTACCTTCTTTTGTTATGAGAGGAGGTCAGGCAGCCTCCGGGTAGAAGCTGCCTGAACATGAGGAGATATGCGGACGCATAAAATGCGCTATCTGGCTTTTATAAGGCCTGTTGCTTTGGCCACTTCAAAAATCAGCAAAGGCAGGAAAATCAGACCAATACCTTCTGCATACTGTGCAAAGGATAAACGGATAAGACCAAAGGCATTTGCCAGAGGAGTAAACATAACCAGTGCTACCAGCATTACAGCGACAAGGGCAGCCCAGTTGAGATTTTTATTTGAAAATACACCTATTTTAAACAGTGAGTGTTCAGAACGCATATTGTATGCCTGAACAATCTGTGACAGTGCCAGCACCATAAATGCCAGTGTCTGACCACCTGCTTCAAGACCGGTGGATTTGATGCCCAGATTGTATGCCACCAGAGAGATTGCGCCGAAAAGAACACCTGTAAGTACAGTTCTTACTCCAAAACCATGGGCAAACAGACCTTCGTTCTTTGGTTTTGGTTTCTGTTCCATAACATCTTTTTCCACAGCTTCCATACCTAAAGCAATTGCAGGCAGTGAGTCTGTAACAAGGTTTATCCACAGCAGCTGCATACTCATCAGTGGAGATTTGTGCCACAGCAGCATGGCCACAAAAACTGTAACCACTTCGCCGATATTTGTACCCAACAGGAAGCCTACTACTTTTTTGATGTTGGCATAAATGCCACGGCCTTCACGGACAGCATCTACAATAGTTGCAAAGTTGTCATCAGTCAGTGTCATATCTGCAGCACCTTTGGCAACATCAGTACCTGTGATGCCCATTGCACAGCCTATATCAGCAGCTTTCAGGGCAGGGGCATCATTCACACCGTCACCGGTCATTGAAACAACCTGACCTTTTCTCTGCCATGCTTTTACAATCCTGATTTTATTTTCAGGAGATACACGGGCATATACTGAAATGTTTTCAACTATGTCATCCAGTTGGCTGTCAGTCAGATGGTCTAATTTTGCACCGGTAATAGCCATATCGCCATCCTGCAGGATACCCAGTTCCTTTGCAATGGCAGATGCAGTTACCACGTGGTCACCTGTAATCATTACAGGCTTGATACCTGCTTTGCGACATATTGCAACAGCGTCTTTTGCTTCTGGTCTTGGCGGGTCAATCATACCCACAAGCCCCATAAATGTCAGCCCGCTTTCCATGTCTTCACTGGTTGGATTTTCGGGTATTTCACTGATTTCCTTATATCCGATTGCCAGCACACGCAGAGCATCAGAACTCATCTCTTCATTTATCTGTGCTGCTTTTTTCATATCACCTCTGATACAGCGGTCTGCCATCACATCAAAGGCACCTTTTACTATTACAAGGGGGCCGCCTTCAGCTTTTATGACGGCACTCATCAGCTTGCGGTCAGAGTCGAAAGGTATTTCTGCCAGCCTTGGATATTTTGCTGTCAGTATATCTTTAGGGAAACCATTTTTATGGGCAGCCACAATGATTGCCGTTTCAGTCGGGTCACCTATATGCTTTTCTTCTGTGCCGTGGAATGAAACTGAACCGTCAGAACACAGAGTGCCCATTTTCAGCAGTTCACACACAGCAAGTGAGTTTGCTGTATTTATATCTTCAGTGCCTTCAGCACCATCAATATATGCTTTTACCAATGTCATTCTGTTCTGTGTCAGTGTACCTGTTTTGTCAGAACAGATTACAGATGCGCTGCCCAGTGTTTCCACAGCAGGCAGACGGCGGATAATGGCGTTTTTCTTTACCATACGCTGAACACCTATAGACAGAACAATTGTTACAATAGCCGGCAGACCTTCCGGAATAGCAGAAACCGCCAAGGATACTGCTGTCATAAATATTTCAAGGGCAGGGATACCGTTCATCATACCTACTACAAAAATTATTGCACAGGCACCCAGAGCCAGAAAACCAAGATATTTGCCAAGCTGTGAAAGTTTCTCCTGAAGCGGTGTCTGCCCTTCTTCTTCATTATCCAGAAGATTTGCAATTTTGCCCATCTCTGTGTCCATACCTGTGGCAGTGACTACCGCCAAAGCTGTGCCATAAGTGATTGAACAGCCGGAGAAAACCATATTGGTTCTGTCACCAAGAGGAGAGCTTTCATCTACAACAGTTTCGGCATCTTTTTCAGATGGAACTGATTCACCGGTCAGTGCTGATTCCTCACTTTTCAGGCTTACACTGCGTATAAGTCTGGCATCAGCCGGCACAAAATCGCCTGCTTCAAGACGGACAATATCGCCAGGTACCAGCTGGTCAGCATTGATAATCTGCTCTTCGCCATCACGTATTACACGGGCGTGAGGTGCAGACATATTTTTCAGTGCATCCAATGCCTTTTCTGCCTTGCTTTCCTGCAATACACCCATTACTGCATTCATTATGACAATGGCAAGAATAAGTGCAGGTTCAAAAAATTCTTTCGGGTTGCCTTCTATAACTGCAATGGCAAATGAAACTGCTGCAGCAATCAGCAGTATAATAATCATTGCATCCTTAAACTGGTCAAGAAAACGCTGAAAATTTGTTTTCTTTGGTTTTTCACGGAGCTTGTTTTCTCCGTATTCAGACAGTTTCTGTTCTGCCTGTTGCCGGGACAGACCGTTTACAATGTCACTTCCCAGCCGTTTTACAACATCTTCTGATTTTGTGTTGTGGAATATCAATTTACATCTTCCTCCTTGTATTGATATGTCTACAGTATATTCTGTGATGTAATAAAAAACATCGGACAGAAAATTATATTGTCCCATTTTTTCTCATTCCGGAAAAAGCTGTTACATTTTTGGACAGTCAGACAGAACTGTCCCAAAATATAGTGCGTTTTTTCATTGAATTATCACAGGTAGTCTGTTAAAATTATTACCAATAAGGGAGTAGTCAACACAGTGGTGTGATGATGTCAACATCATGGATTTTATCCTGGTATTATCTTAAATGACGAGACTTATCTGCGGTAGCAGACAGGTCTCTTTTTTACTCTGTTACCGATAAATTCAGAAACGGAGGGAAACTTAATGGCAGATTCCAATATTACAAAAAAAGCTCTGGCCAGTGCGTTGAAACAGCTGATGAATGAAAAACCTTTTTCTAAAATCAGCGTAGGTGACATCTGCGAAAAATGTGATATGAACCGAAAAAGCTTTTATTATCACTTCAAAGATAAATACGACCTTATGAACTGGATTTTTGATATTGAATTCATACCTGTTGTTATAATGCAGGACGATACATCTGCAGAAGGCCGAATGAAAAGAATAGAAAATCTGCTGGATTATTTTTATAAGAACAGAGATTTCTACAGAAAAGCCCTGGAGGTCAGCGGACAGAATTCTTTTACTGAACATTTCCAAGAAATCCTGTATAGTGCATTGAGTGTACATCTAAGAGAAATGTACCCGGAAGAACAGACCACAGATTTTCAGATAAATTTTTTCTGTGATGCTATTATTGTTGCTATTCATCGTTGGATAGCAGACAAAGACTGTATGCCGCCACAGGAATTTGGCAAACAGCTGTTTCAATGTGTGCGCCTGATAGCAAGGCGTTACGACGACATTGACGAAAGCTTGTTGCAATAGATTTCTATCTTATTTTTCATACATCTTCTCAACTCAAAGAAAAAAGACTGTACTTGCTGTGTACAGCCTTTTTTCTTTAAGGGAGTTATAGTGTTTTGGGGAACATTTTCTTTAACACAGATTCCAATGGCATATCAAAAATATTGCAACCTGTTTTTATCAGTTTATCCACATATGTGTATACTCTGCCGCTTTCAGACACAAAAGCTGAACAGCAGTCTTCGGAAATAATACTGTCCACATACATATTGTCATAATAGAAATCCCACAGTCCGGTGGAATATTTCTGCCGGTTTCTGGCATCACAGATATATTGGTATACTGCTTTTCTTGTATCATTACTGCATTTTTTATCTCCCACAAATACAGTGAAAACCGGGTGCAGATTTTCAATATTAGGCAAAAATTCATCTGAAGTTATTTCTGATACATTATCATCTGAATAATTGTAAAGGACAGAATACAGATATTTTCTTTTTCGCAGCAATCTGCAGGCATCGCTTATGTGATTTGCATAATTCACTGCAAACATAATATTGTTTGTTTCGTTTGCCTCATCCAGCACTGCATAGCTGATTTCCCACGGCTGGCAGATAAGTACAAAAGCACAGTCTGTAAATTCTTTTGCAATGCTGATTATATAATCAGGCCTGCCTATACATCTTATTATCCATGTGTATATGCCTGTTTCCATACCCTGGCGGATTATGCTGTGATATTTCTCTTCATTTTCAATATAATCCTGGCCGTTTACAGTAAGGGTAAGACACCATGGAATATTATAGTTTTTCTGTTTTTCTATAGTTCTGATGGTTTTGGCGCCATCGAAAAAGCTGTTATAGCCTATATTTATGCCGAAATCTATAATTCGCTGATGGTCAATATTGTTTACACAGTCTGTTATCAGTTTGTAGTATCCGCTGTTTTCATTCTGCAGCATTGTCTGTGCAGTGGCAAAAAAATGCTTCTGGAAACCGCCTTTTGTAAAGTGCAGTGCCATATCAATCAAATTTCGTATGCTTCTTTGTGGAGAATCCTGTATTTCGTTCAGCGTTTTTCGTATCACTGTTTCGGTAAGGGTATAAATCATTGAATTTGTCATAATTCTGTCCTTAAAATGGGTATTACATCAATTTTATTTTATCAATACAGGGCTGTATACAAAATGGACATTTATTATAAAGTGTCCTAAAAATGGGAACTGTTTACAAAACTTGTTATTTTTTCTCCGTCCCGCAGTCCTTTTTCATACAGACGGACAAGGTTTTCTTTTTTGCCTTTGATAGTGCCCACACCACAAGTGTCATCCGGGGCAATTATCAGTACTTTACCATATTTTGCATACAGTTTTGCAATGGCTACTTCATCGTTATATCTCTCGGCCTTTGTCAGCAGATTGCCTGCGGCACGGGGATATTTTTTAATTATTCTGTCAGCCAGAAAATCATCATGGCCAATCTGTCTGATTTCATTTTCCGGCCTTGTCAGTATCAGCACTACTTTGTCACAACCCATTTCAAAAGCTTTTTCTACCGGAACAGGGTCAGCCAACGCTCCGTCAAAATACATATCCCCACAAACAGTCTGTGGCTGGCATACAAAAGGTATTGCACAGCTGGCTTTCAGTATGCTGTAATCATCCTTTGACACGTCTTCTTTGGCAAAATATTTTTCACTTCCGGTCAGTGCGTGTGTGGCGAGAAAATACAATTCAATAGGGTTTGCCATAGCTGCTTCATAATCAAGTGGATTTTCTCCGTCAGAGTTGCTCAATGTGCTGTATATATAATCCAGGTCTATATAGTTGCGTTTTCTTATAAAATTAGACAGGCTGGCATATTCCTTTCGCAGACCATATTCACTGTAGAACTGAAAGTTTCTTTTGTACTGGCCTGCCGCATAGGAAATCAGATTTGCCGCACCGGCCGATATGCCTATGCCAAAATCAAACTTTATATTGTTTTTCATACAACAGTCCATTACACCGGCTGCATATATTCCTTTATATCCGCCGCCTACATCAATTACGCCAATCTTCATTTTATCGCTCCTTTGTTATACCAAAATTTTAAAAACATTTTTTTGTTATTACAAAGGACAAATATTTTACCCTGTCCCAAAATGTAACAGTTTTTATATAGCTGTCACATTTTGGGACAAATGCCTTTTTGTGTCCCGTGATTGTTTGCTGGCAGACGAATATACTGAAACCATAAACAGAAAGGAAATATTCAATTATGAGCAGTATTAAAGAAACAATGCAGAATTTTGCTGTAAAACAGGCGTTGGGTTATGTAGAGAACAACCCTGAAGAAAATATTCCTAAACTTATGGCCGTGGCTGATAAATATCTGCCAGAGGGTTGGTACGAAGAAGCCAGAGTACAGATAAGAAAAGCTATTAATGAAAAGAACAACTGGTATCAGCTGATTTTAAAGGTTTACGACCTTGACCCGGGCGTGAGAAAAGCATTTTTCAATAACTTCCTGTTCAATGCCAGCCTTAAAGGCAGTGCAATACAACATGAAAACAGAGAAAAATACGGCTGTAACATTCCATGGGCAATCCTTCTGGACCCTACATCAGCCTGCAATATGAAATGCACAGGCTGTTGGGCAGCAGAATACGGTAACCACCTGAATCTGTCTCTTGAAACAATCGACTCCATTATCCGTCAGGGTAAAGAACTGGGTACATATATGTATATCTACACAGGTGGTGAACCCCTGGTGCGTAAAAAGGATTTGATTAAAATCTGTGAAATGCACCCTGACTGTTCTTTCCTGTCATTTACAAACGGTACGCTGATAGATGAAGAATTCTGTCAGGAAATGCTGAGGGTAAAAAACTTTGTTCCTGCCATCTCTCTTGAAGGCTTTGAAGAAGCCAACGACTCCCGCCGTGGTGAAGGCTGTTACGCCCATGTTGCAAAAGCTATGAAACTGCTGAAAAGCCACAACCTGCCATTCGGTATGTCTGTTTGCTACACAAGCGCAAACTATAAGGATGTAACCAGCAAAGAATTCTTTGACTATATGGTGGACAATGGTGCGCTGTTTGCATGGTTTTTCCACTATATGCCGGTTGGCAACAATGCTGCTGCAGCGCTGCTGCCAGACCCACAGCAGAGAACAGAAGTAATGCAGAGAATCCGTGGTTACCGCAACACACATCCTATTTTCACAATGGACTTCCAGAATGATGCCCAGTATGTTGGCGGCTGTATTGCCGGTGGCAGAAACTATATGCACATCAATGCCAAAGGCGATGTGGAACCTTGTGTATTTATCCACTATTCTGACTGTAATATCCACGATACAACACTGCTGAACGCATTGAGAAATCCACTGTTTATGGCTTATCACGACAACCAGCCATTCAATGAAAATATGTTGCGTCCTTGTCCAATGCTGGAAAACCCTGAAAAACTGCGCCAGATGGTAAAAGAAACAGGTGCAGTAAGTACAGACTATGAAAGCCCTGAAGATGTAGACAATCTTTGCAACAAAACTACACCTTATGCAGAAAACTGGAAACCTGCAGCAGACCGGCTGTGGTATGGCTGTGCAGGTTGCAGTGGCTGTAATAAAGGAGAATAAAGGATGTCTTATCAGATATTTACAGACTCCACTGCCGATTATGGCGAAAGCATGAAAGCTGTAATGAAGAATGTAAAAATTATCCCTCTTGGCGTGGAAATTTGCGGCAAAAGCTACAATTCCGGTCCGGATGGCGATATCACTCCAAAAGAGTTTTATGATTTACAGCGCCAAGGCAACTATGCCACCACTTCACAAATCAATCCATCTCTTTATTTTTCCTGTTTTGAGCCTGAATTGAGAAACGGCAGGGATATTCTTTATCTCTGCTTTACCTCAGGTTTGTCAGGTTGCTGGCAGTCAGCAAATATGTGTATTGATGAACTGAAAAAACTGTATCCGGAAAGAAACATTATCTGCATAGATACACTGTGCGCATCGGTTGGCGAGGCATTTATTGTGTATGAAGCAGCAAAAAGGCAAGCTGAAGGGTATGATATAGACCGGCTTGCAGAATGGGTGATTGAAAATAGAATTTCAGTATGCCATTGGTTCACTGTGGATATTTTTGACCATCTGAAACACGGTGGCAGGGTATCGGCCATCTCAGCCGCCATGGGCACTTTACTGGGGATAAAACCGATGCTTCATGTGGATGCCAGCGGCAAGCTGGAAGCAGTGGAAAAACCACGAGGCCGCCACAATGCTATGGAAGCACAGCTGAACCGAATGAGAAAAGGCTGGGAGCCGGAAAAAGGCAAACTTGTGGTTATAGGACACGGAGATAATCTGCCGGCTGCTCTGGAATTAAAAACAAAAGTAGAAGCAGAATTCCCTGATACTGAAATACATATAGCAGAAATCGGTCTTGTTATAGGTGCACATACCGGTCCTGGTATGCTGGCACTGATATATTGGGGCGATAACAGATAATAAAGGAGCAAAAATGGACAGATATTTTTTTACATCAGAATCGGTTACAGAAGGGCATCCGGATAAACTGTGTGACCGGATTGCAGACAGAATTCTGGACGAACTGTTAAAGCAGGACCAATTCAGCCGCTGCGCCTGTGAAGTTACAGCAGAGCCGGGTGCAGTGCATATTATGGGTGAAATAACCACATTGGCAAGGGTAGATTACGAAGAAATTGCCCGTCAGGTTATCCGAGAAACAGGATATACCAGACCGGAATACGGCTTTGATGATAAGTGTGATATAACAGTATCAGTACATCAGCAGTCTGGTGATATTGCAATGGGCGTAAACAATGCCTACGACGATAAAAATGAAATCGGTGCAGGTGACCAGGGTATGATGTTTGGTTATGCCTGCAACGAGACAGATGATAAAATGCCGCTGGCAATTTCCTTTGCACACAGACTGACACAACATCTGACCTATCTGCGTAAAGATGAAATATTGCCCTATCTTAGACCGGATGGGAAATCACAGGTTACTGTTGAGTATAGGGAGGGTATACCTGCTCGTGTTGAAGCAGTTGTTATATCCGCCCAGCATGACCCTGATATTGATATTGAAGTTCTGCGTGTCGACTTGCGTGAAAATCTTATTGAAGCTGTTATCCCGCCTGAACTCATGGATGAAAGAACGAAAATCTACATAAATCCAACCGGTCGTTTTGTACAGGGTGGTCCTGCTGCAGATACAGGACTTACAGGCAGAAAAATAATCGTAGATACTTATGGCGGCTATGCCCGCCACGGCGGCGGTGCTTTTTCCGGCAAAGACGCCACAAAGGTTGACCGCAGCGGTGCTTATATGGCCAGATGGCTGGCAAAACATATCGTGGCATCAGGTCTTGCCGATAAATGTGAAATACAGATAAGCTATGCCATCGGTGTTGCACAGCCTGTGTCTGTATTTGTTGACACCTTCGGTACGGGCAAAGTAAGCGACCATATTATTGAAGGTTGGTTGCTCAGCTGCGTAGATCTGCGCCCACAGGCGATTATTATTCGTCTCGGTCTGCACAGACCGCTGTTTGCCAAAACTGCGGCATACGGTCACTTTGGCAGAATGATTTTCCCTTGGGAACAGCTGGACGATGAAATATTGTCCCAGCTTAAAGCAATGATATAACCGGGTACTTACCAGCCCGTTTATATACACTTCCTTTTTAGTCTGTGGTTTTCCCTTTTTCTCTTCCACAGACATTATATTACCCAAATGCCCCGATACCGTCGTTTCACCGGTATCGGGGCGTGGTGTGTATAATCAGTGCATCCGCTGCTGGATTATATAATTGATTTGTTTTGGGTATATAATGAGCAGTGTGTTGCGGTACAGTTGTCCTGATCACGAGGAACTACGAAAGTAGTTCCTTTTTTGTTTTTCTAACCCGCACATTGGATCACTGTAAAAATGGTTGTCTTTTTTATTTTACTATTTCCAAACACTGCTTTTTTATAGTATAATTAATTATTATAGCTATCAGGAGCGGAATTATGAAAATATTGAACAAAATTGACCTGCATTTACATATTGACGGCTCTGTGCGCCCACAGACTGTCTACGAACTTTCCCGTAAATATAACATTGAACCGGAATGCAATCTTTCTCTGGAGGAAATCACAGAATCTATGATGATTCCTGCAGGTGAATACGACCCGGACTTTCTCACTTTCAACCCACCGCTGCGCGTTATGCAGACAGCAGAAGGTCTGACACGCATCACAAAAGAACTGGTTGAACGCCTTGAATCAGACGGTCTTATCTATGCAGAACTGCGCTTTGCACCGCAGTATCACCTGAACGGTGACCTGTCACAGGAAGATGCTGTTATAGCGGCAATAGAGGGGCTGAAACAGGGTCTGGCAGAATGTAAAACACTGAAAGCGGGCCTTATCCTTTGCACAATGAACCATTGTGACCCTGCAGAAAACCACGCTGAAAATATGGAAACAGTGCGCCTTGTAAAGAAATATCTGGGCAAGGGTGTAGTTGGCGTGGATATGGCAGGTTATGAGGAAAGAATGCCTGAATATTCAGATATTTTTGAGCTGGCAAAAGAATTGGGTATTCCTGCTACTACCCACAGTGAATTCACTGTGGCAGATGCATTGGAATACGGCACTACGCGTATAGGCCACGGCTATCAGGCTGCCCTTATTCCGCGGCTGACACAGGCGGTTATTGAAAAGGGTGTCACATTGGAAATGTGCCCGGATAGCAGCCTGTCCTATGAATACGGCCTTACAGGGGATGAAAGCCATCCGCTGTATGTACTGTACAAACAGGGGGCAAAGGTTACTGTAAATACAGACAACCTTACTGTTCTGGACACCAGTCTGGATTTTGAATATGAATTATGCCGCAGAATGGGCTTTACCGATGAGGATATTGTAAAAATGAACAATTATGCCATTGCAGCCTGTTTTGCAGATGAAGAAACCAAAAAACAGCTGCTGGCAGTACAGCCGCTTTGATTTAAGGGGAGGCAATAACGTGAACAACACAACACAGCATTGGGCTTCAGTCTGGGGCAATGCAATGTCAATTGCAGAAAACCGTCCCGAAAGCTACAGTAAAAACATAACACTGCGTTATCCTGTATACTCCCGGTTTGACGGCAGTGCGGTGCGTGTTACATTTGACAACTACTGTGGCACAGAACCCGTCACTATCAGTAAAACCACAGTTTTAGTTTATGGCAAATTTTATAATGTGACCTTTGGCGGCAATGCCCAGGTTACAATTCCTGCAGGGGAAAACGCTGTTTCAGACCCTGTGGAATGTGATGTAAGGGCACAGACCGTGTTTTTTGTCAGCTTTTATCTGGCAGATTTCACACAGATGCGTTCTATGGTATTTGCCCGTGGTCCGTTTTCATCCGGTTCATATGCCATCGGTGACCAGACCTGTGAAGAACTGGTGGATATAGATATTACAAGAAAAACACATTATTTCTATTTCCTCAGCAATGTTTCTGTGCTGACAGAGAAAAAGAACAGAACAATTGTATGCTATGGCGACTCCATAACAGCACAGGACTGGCCAGATTATCTTTCTCTGCGCTGCCGGACAGAAGGCTATGAAAATGTTGCTGTAATCCGCCGTGCCACCAGCGGCAGCCGCGTACTGCGCGAATACAGCTGTATAACATATGAATCCTATGGTCTGAAAGGGGATAAACGCTTCCACCATGAAGTACCTACAGACGGGGCAGACACTGTAATTATCCAGCAGGGCATCAACGATATTATTCATCCTGTGGGTAAAAATATAAATGTTTTCCGCCCTATGAGCGACCTGCCTACAGTTGAAGAACTGATAGACGGGCTGAAAAAATATATTGTCCAGGCCCGCAGCTTCGGCTACAAAGTTTATATGGGCACACTTCTGCCTATAGGCGGATGGCGCACTTATGCACCGTTCAGGGAAGAAATGCGCCAGGAGGTAAACAACTGGATACGCACCACTGACCTGATTGATGGCTATGTTGACTTTGACAAAGTCCTGGCAGACCCGGAAAAACCGACACATATGCTGCCTGAATACGACAGCGGTGACCACCTGCACCCAAGTGCCGCAGGTTATAAAGCCATGGCCAACGCCGTGCAGAAAGAAATACTGGAATAACAAAAAAGCCTGATTGTAAAAAATCAGGCTTTTGGTTTTTATATTTAATCAGTATGTTTATGATGTCTGATATTTGTGAGCTCAAATACCCCACCGACAACGGCAAAATGCCAGCGGCGATGTTCCATTAACGCAGAATATTTCAGAAATCCCTTTACAGTGCGCACAGGCTTTGGCACAGAATCCAGAAAAGAGGTAACAGCAATAAAAGGTTTTGCATCAATTGTTCCTGTAAACATCGTTGTAAAATGCAATACAATAAAAAACAGAATTATTATATGTACAACGGAGAATATCTTTCTCATGGTTTTGTTGTTAATAGCAAACCTGTTTTTTATCAGTCTTGTTATCAGTGCAGCGGCAGAAAATTCTGTCAGTCCAATAGATACGGCATATACAGGTAAAAGATATTCGCCGGTTTTCCAACACAAGTCTCTTATTACTCTCATTGTGTCTGAAATTACATCGCTGTAGCTCATAGTGCGGTTTATGTTCATCATTGCAATTCGCACTGCAAAGCTGACAAGCATAAGCACTGCGTATAAAATAAGTGTTTTATCATATGTTTTCTTTTCTTTTTGCGGAACAATATCTGCGGTTTTACCCTGTAATATATCATTTATATCCACTTCCAGAACACCGGCCAGTTTTATCAGCATATCAGCATCAGGCTCGGTTTTGCCGTTTTCCCAGTTTGAAACAGCCTGCCTTGTTACAAACAGCTTGTCTGCAAGCTGTTGCTGTGTCCAGTTTTTGTCCTGCCTGAATAATTTCAGATTGGAGGCCATTTTGCTCATACATTCACTTCTTTCCTGTATTTTGTAATTATATTTTACTTTATTACAGTGTAAAAGTCACGAAAAACGGGCGCAACAGTTTGTTGCGCCACAAAACTGAACATAAAAAATAAAAAAAGACGGTGTTTTCACCGTCTTTTTATATGCAATTATTCGATTACAACAGATTTCATAACAACCGGCTGTACAGGTTTGTCGCCCCAGCCTGTTCTAACTGCTGCAATTCTGTCCACAACTTCAATGCCTTCCACAACTTTGCCGAATGCTGCATACTGGCCATCCAGATGTGGTGCATCTTCGTGCATGATAAAGAACTGGCTGCCTGCGCTGTTAGGATCAGCAGTTCTTGCCATAGATATAACGCCTTTTGTATGTTTCAGGTCATTTTTCCAGCCATTTGCTGCAAATTCACCCGGAATGCTCCAGCCCGGACCGCCTGTGCCGTTGCCTTTAGGGCAACCGCCCTGAATCATAAAGCCACGAATAATTCTGTGGAATGTCAGGCCATTGTAATAACCGCTGTTAACCAGCTTTTCAAAGTTTTCAACTGTCTTTGGTGCAATTTCAGGATAAAGTTCCAATTTGATAACTTCGCCTGTATCCATTGTAATAACTACCATAGTAAAATAGTCTCCTTTCATTTTATGCTGTATATATTATATATCATTGTTTCAAAATTGCAAATCCTTTACAGACCTTTTGCACGCTTGTAGTAGATATACAGCCCGTCCAGCAGCATATCATCATCCACCACATTTTCGTGGCGGCAAAGAGGCATAATCATTTTTGATATACCGCCTGTGGCATATACGTTACATTGTGTACCCATTTCATTTTCAAAGGCGGTTATCATACCGTCCATCATGAACACACTGCCCAGCACAGCACCGCTGGCAATGCTGTCTGCTGTGTTTGTACCTATTGCTTTTGCAGGCGGTGTCAGGCTCAGGTCAACAGGCAGGCCGGTTCTCCGGTTCAACGTCTGCAAACAAGCCACTACACCCGTCATTATGCTTACGCCCAGAATACTGCCGTCAGCATCCATAGCGGTCAGCGTTGTACCAGTGCCCATATCCACCACAATGGCAGGCAGTGAATATTTTTCTTTCACTGTCATACAGCCGGCAATAATATCCGGACCAACCTGGGCAGGGTCGTCAATTTTTATGTTTATACCTGTCAGCTCCCGGTTGTTTTCAAACAGCAACGGTTTGTGGCTGAACGCTATTTCCATAGCCTCGTATACGCTCTGTGTTGCACCCGGTACCACGCTGCACAGAATACTGCCTGCCACGTTTTCAGGCTTTATTCCCTCTGTCTGCAGGACTTTCAGTATATTTCCCAGATGACCCCAGCAGGTCCGGTCTTTTTGGTATGGAATACGAAAATCTCTTACGTGTACATCGTTGTCAAAAATACCCACATCTATATCAGTATTACCTATATCAAAGCACAATATCACGCTAAACACCTCCGATAGTCCTATTTTATCACACTTTTTTAAAAATTAAAGAGATGTGATAATTTTATTTACAAAAGCATAGAAATTATTAAACAAGTAACAGAAATACTGCTTGTATCAAGGGGGATAAATATGTTTGTACTTACAATTAATAAAAAACAGGGCGGCAGGGCGCTGACTGCTGTGCTGGGGGTGTGCTTTGTTCTGGGGGCAGCTGCAGGCATAAAAAACTATATTTTCCGCGACCAGGAGACGGCTGCATCAGCCAAAACCAGTTTTGAAATGGAAACTACCCGGCAAATGGCGGATTACATACTGACAAAAGGTTACACAGTGGACCTGCAGTCTGCACAGGTGAAGGAGGTTCGTATACCCAAAAAATTTGATGCGGAATTTGAAAACTTCAACGACAAAATTAAAGCCACCGACGGGCTTTCTCTGGAAAAGTACAAAAATGACAAGGTGAACAAATGGACATTTGAAATCACTGACTACGACGTGCAGGACAAAACCGCAGTTGCTGTTCTGTTGGTGAGAAAGGATAAACTTATAGGTGCATATCTTATACAGCAGCCAGATGGAACTGCACACTCAATGACAAAAACCACTACAGGCGGAGATATACTGGAATAAGCAGAAAATTTGTGGTAAAATAAAATTTAATAGTATATGGGGCGGGAAACTGCCCCTACATAAATATTATCGACGGACAGGAAAAAATATGCAGACAAGACTGGACAAGTTTATCAGCGAAGCAATGGCTATCTCCCGTGCAGATGCCAAAAAGCTAATTTCAAAATCAGCCGTTACAGTAAACGGTACACTGGTAAAAAAATCTGACATTAAAATAGATACAGACACAGATGAAATCAAAGCAAATGGAAAGGCCCTTACCCACGAACAGTTTGTATACATTATGCTGAACAAGCCTGTGGGTGTGGTAAGTGCATCAGCAGACAAAAATGATGTGACTGTTATTGATCTGGTAAAAGATGAATTCCCGCGCCGCAACCTTTTTCCGGCAGGGCGTCTGGACAAGACCAGTACAGGCTTTGTGCTGATTACAGACGATGGCAATTTTGCCCATGATATCCTATCTCCCAAACACCATGTGCCTAAAAGATATATTGTCACAGTGGACAGTCCTGTGACGGCAGAGGTGGTGCAGGCCTTTGAAGACGGTGTTACTCTTGCAGACGGCCAACTGATGAAAAGCGCCACGATCATACCATATGATGACGGTTATACAGCAGAGATTATTCTCCATCAGGGTGTTTACCACCAGATAAAGCGTATGCTGGGTGTGTTTGACATCGGTGTCAACACCCTGCACCGCATAGCAATAGGTCAGCTTGAATTATCCCTGGACCTGGCACCGGGAGAGTATGTAAAACTGACAGCAGACCAAGTGAAACTGATCACTGCAGATATGTTTACAGAAAATTAAAAAAAGCAACACATTTATGGTTTACAATAAATTTATGCTGTTTTGAGATACTATTTGCTGTTTTGCACATAAAAAAGTGCAAAAAATTGTAAAAAAATGTTGCATTTTCTGAAAATATTGTGTAAAATATAAACGATTAGTTGTAACTGTTGTATAAAATAACAACAGATTATTTGTTTTAGGAGTTAAGTATGTCAAACAGGATGTTCCAGGGCGTTATTTATCAGATGAAAGATACCATTGGCAGAGTGATTGGTGTTACTGATGAAATGGGCGTCGTAGTCGCTTGCAGCGAATTAAATCAGATAGACAGTATCAAGGACGGTGTTCAGGCAGAAAGAATGTCTAACAGCCGGTCTTTTATCCGCAACGGATATACATTTAAAGGTTTTACAAATTCCAAGAGAAATGATTTCTACGTTTTTGTAGAAGGCACTGATGAAATGGCAGACAAATTTGCCACCATTCTTTCAATTTCACTCCAGAGCTTGAAACAGTTCCACGATGAAAAATTTGACAGACTTAATTTCATCAAAAATGTGGTAATGGACAACATCATGCCTGGCGATATTTATGCAAAAGCAAGGGAAATGCATTTTGTGACAGATATTCCAAGAGTTGTTCTTATCATCCGCGTGGACCAGCAGAAAGATATGTCCACATTTGATGTGGTGCAGAATCTTTTCCCTGACAAACAGAAAGACTTTGTTTTTGAAACCAGTGAAAATGACACAGTTCTTATAAAAGAGTTGAAAAAAGGCATTGAAACAAAGGATATAGAAAAACTGGCTGCTTCCATCGTAGATACACTGAATGTGGAATACTACATCAAAGCGGTTGTCGGTATTGGCACACAGGTTACAAACATCAAAGATCTGGCTTCTTCTTTTAAAGAAGCACAGATTGCTCTTGAAGTGGGCAAAGTTTTTGACATTGAACGCTCTATTGTAAACTATGAAAACCTGGGTATTGCCCGCCTTATCTACCAGTTGCCTACAACTTTGTGTGAAATGTTCCTGAAAGAAGTGTTCAAACAGGGTTCTATTGACAGCCTCGATCAGGAAACACTGTTTACAATCCAGAGTTTCTTTGAAAATAACCTGAACGTAAGTGAAACTTCACGTGGCCTCTTTGTTCACAGAAATACACTTGTTTACCGCCTTGAAAAAATCAGAAAAATCACCGGATTGGATTTAAGGGAATTTGACGATGCTATTGTATTCAAGGTAGCTTTGATGGTTAAGAAATATTTGCAGTCAAGCCAGGATAGATTTTAATTTGTTCCGCCCTTAAATGTACACCCACAGGTTACATATAGGGGCGGTTTTTGTCTCTACGGGATTTATTAATAAATAAAGAGAAAGTATTTTAAGGATTTTAAATGATAGACTTTAAACATGTTACCAAGGTTTACGAGCCTAAAATTACAGCCTTGAAAGATGTGAATGTACACATTGACAAAGGTGAATTTGTGTTTGTGCTGGGGCATTCCGGTGCAGGCAAAAGTACATTCCTCAAGCTGATGCTGAGAGAGGAAAAAGCCACAAAGGGCGAAGTGATTGTAAATGGTTACAATCTGTCAAAAATAAAGGAAAAGGATATTCCTTATATGCGCCGCACGCTGGGGGTGGTATTTCAGGATTTCCGCCTTATCCCAAATCTGACAGCATATGAAAACATTGCTTTCGCAATGCGAGTTACAAATATTGACGAAAAAGAAATCAAAAGGCGAGTACCGTATATTCTCAATCTTGTAGGTCTTGCAGGCAAAGCGGACAAGTTGCCCGCCCAGCTTTCAGGCGGTGAGCAACAGCGTGTTGCTCTTGCACGTGCACTGGTTCACAACCCTGATCTGGTTATTGCTGACGAACCTACAGGTAATATTGACCCACAGCTGTCTCTGGAAATTATGGAGCTGCTGAAAGCCATCAATTCTACAGGCACTACCGTGCTTGTAGTTACCCACGAACACGAGTTGGCCAGGCGCTATGCCCGCCGTATAATTGAAATGCGCTCCGGTGTTATTGTAAATGACACCGCAGTGGGAAAGGTGGGCAGCATATGAAATTCTCAAGTTTCAAATACCTGTTTGGTCAGGGCTGGAATAACTTTAAAGGCAACCGTCTGATGAGTGTTGCTTCTGTAGGTGTCGTAACCAGCTGCCTTATACTTGTGGGCATCTGCGCATCACTTGTTATCAATGTGAACAGCTTTGTACAGTATCTTGGTGCACAGAATGAAGTGGTGGTTTATCTTAAAGACGAAGCTAACCTTGATCATGTGAATGCCATCAACTCATCCCTGGAAAAAGATGAAGATGTTGCAGATTTCAGATATGTGTCCAAAGAAGATGCCTTGAAAGAACAGATGGAATATATGGGGCAGTATTCTTCACTGCTCAGCGGTTACCAGGGAGAAAACAACCCTCTGCCTGCTTCATTCAGAATTCATCTGAAAGACCTTACCCGTCTGGAACCTGCCTCTCTGCGTTTTTCCGCATTTGAAGGTGTGGACTATGTTTCCACCCCTACAGAACTGGCAGGCGTGCTTATCGCACTTAAAAATGTTACATATTATGTCGGTCTTGCAATTCTTGTAATACTGTTTATGGTAAGTATGGTGGTTATCTCCAATACAATCCGTCTTACAGTTTTTGCAAGAAGAAGAGAAATCAGCATTATGAAATATGTTGGTGCCACAAATGGCTTTATCAGAATGCCTTTCATTGTGGAGGGTCTGCTTATCGGCACCATTTCAGCAGTTATTACCTTTATGGTGGTATCAGCAGGCTATGTTTACCTGTTTAACTATATCACCACACAGGCCACAGGCTTTGTTGCAATACTCAGCCTGTGTATGGTACCGTTTTCCGGTATATGGCCTGTTATGCTTACAGGTTTTCTGGCTTTCGGCTGGATTATAGGCGGCTTCGGCAGCGTATTGTCAATGAGAAAATATCTCAGGGTTTAAGGAGGAAATATGAAGAATAAAAAATTATTTGTAAATATTTTCTGTGTCCTTTTGGCACTTGTAATGGCTATAGGCCTGATGCACCCTATTATTGCATCAGCCGGCACAAAGGAAGATTATGAAGCTGCACAGGAACGGTTGGATAAAATCAACAAAGAAATTTCCGACCTGAAAGACACTCACGACAAACAGGAAAAAGAAATAAGCAATGCCCAAACACAGATTAATCTGGTAAAAAAACAGATCAGCATTCTGAACTCTGATATAAAAACAGCCAACGAAAGCCTGTTGACAAAACAACAGGAGCTGGAAGATAAAAAGACTGAAATCGAAGAAACAGATGCTTTGTTCAAAGAACGTCTCAAAGCTATGTACATTATGCGCAGCGGCGGCACACTGGCTACAGTGCTGGCTGTGGACAGCTTTTCACAGCTACTTACAGCTACTGACACTCTCCAGAGAATTTCCGTGGCAGACACCAACCTGCTGAAACAGATGGATGAGCAGAAAAAGGTTATTGAGCAGGAAGAAGTTGCTATTCAGGAACGGCTTAACGCCCTTGTTGAAAAACAGGGCACACTGGAAACCAAGCAGAATGAATTGGCCGGTCTTATGCAGACTTTGGACAGTCAGCTGTCTGAAACAGAAGCAAAACAGGAGGCGGCAAAGGAAACACAGAAAGAAGTCTATGCTGAATATCTTGCGGCCAAAGAAGCTGTGGAAGCTGAATTTGGAGAAAGTGTTACAGACACCTTTGTAGGTGGTGAATGGATTTGGCCGGTTCCATCAAACGGGTATATTTCTTCAGGCTTTGGCTGGCGTACACTTTATGGTGTGCGGGATAACCATATCGGTATTGATATATCCACAGGCTGGGTAGAGGGCAAATGGCCTTATATCAATGGCCAGCCTATCGTGGCATCCAACTCCGGTACGGTTACAAAGGCTATTTATTCCACACGCGGTTATGGTAATTATCTTATCATTGACCATGGCGGTAATAATTTTACACTTTACGGCCATTGCTCAACACTTAAAGTTGGCGTGGGCGACTATGTTACACAGGGCCAGACAATTGCCACTGTAGGCTCTACAGGCAATTCCACAGGCCCACATCTCCATTTTGAAATCAGACTTAACGGCACACCTGTTGACCCAGAACCATTGGTGCGGTCAACAAGACCTAAATAATCAGCCGGGAAGAGAGGACTATGAAAAAGAAAATCAATTTGAGTATGGCAATAAGCATTATGTTTATAGCTATGACAGTTACTTTCTGCGTTACAATGATTGTTTCATCCAGACTTTTTGAAGCAAAGGTTGAATCAGTTAATGAAAAAGAAGTAATGTATGATAAAATTTCAGATATAGATCAGGCTGTAAGACAGAATTTCTATACAGCTGTGGACGATACACAGGTGCTGGAAAGCATGGCATCCGGCTATGTGGCAGGTTTGGGTGATGCTGAAACAGAATATCTTACTGCTGCACAGGTAACAGAATATCAGCAGATGATGGATGGCAAAATCATCGGCATCGGTGCGGATTTTGTAAAATCCCGTGAAGACAGCGGTTATATGAAAGTTTACAACGTTTACACAGATTCTCCTGCTGACGTGCAGGGCATTGTGGCAAATGATACAATCACAGCGATCAACGGCCACAGCACCATCAATATGTCTCTGGAAACAGCACAGGAATTGCTGTCAGGTATTTCCGGTGAAACAGTGGATATCACATATATCCATGAAGGTACAGAAGCACAGGCAACCCTGACACACAAAGCTTACGATGCACCTTCCGTATCATATTCACTTCATGACGGTGTAGGTTATATCAAAATTGCATCTTTCTCTGCCAAAACAGCCTCAGAGCTGGATTATGCTACAAACAACCTTATCAGTCAGAGTTCAAAGGCACTGGTTATTGACCTGCGCAACAATGCAGACAAAGATTTTGACAGTGCGGCAGAGGCAGCTGATGTTCTTCTGAAAGAAGGCACAACAATGTACGCTGTTTACAATGACGGCGAACGCAAGGTTCTGTATACATCAGATAAAAATGCTGTTGAAGTTCCGGTGGTTGTTATCACAAACTCCAGCACAGGCTATGCTGCCGAAATGTTTGCATCAATGATGAAAGACAGCGGCGGTGCAAAAACCGTGGGTACAACAACTATGGGCAAAGGTACACTGCAGAAACTTTTCCGTCTGCCTGATGGCAGTGGTGTGAATATGACAGTGGCCACACTTTCACCTGTTTCATCCTCTGTTTACAACGGCACAGGTATTTCACCTGATTACGAAAAAGTACTGGAAACAGCACAGGAACAGAATTTCTACGCTCTTACAATTGAAACAGACCCACAGATTCAGCGTGCATTTGAAGTTGCAAACAATCTGGCAGGAAATCAGTAATAAAAAAATCCCTTGGGTTCCAAGGGATTTTTGTTTTGTGTAGAGACAACCACCAGCTATGCTGGTAGAAAAAGCTTTAGCTTCAAGCATTTCACGAAGCGAAATGTTATTCCGAGCTTCAGCGAGGAATCGCTAAAAACACTATTTGCTTGTTGATGCGATCCTTATCCTTTCAGGGCACGCGT
>CAZYSS010000023.1:0-23810 GCA_964649845.1 uncultured Oscillospiraceae bacterium | reverse complement strand
ACAGTCAACTGTAACTTTCCTTGTTATTACAGGTATAACTGTTTTCAAGTATCTTGCAACAAAGCCAACAGATGCAACGTTCATAACACTGCAACCAACTGCTGCTGGCAGAGCACCTTTTGGAACTTCTTTGCCTGTAGCCTGTTCAATCAGCACTTTTTCAGCACCCTGTGGGTAAACACTTGGAAGTGTTGCAACTGTAAAGCCTTCCAGGCCTGCTGTCAGTTCTTTCATTTTAGCAATAGCCTGTGGTTTGTTTGCTTCGATACCGATGATAACTTTGGACAGATTCAGATACTGTTTTACAAGTTTTGCACCTTCAACAACATCTTCGCCACATTCCATCATTTCACGGTAGTCTGCTGTGATGTATGGTTCACATTCAGCAGCGTTGATAACCAGTGTGTCTACTTCGTCCAGGTTCTGTGGGTCAAGTTTAACGCCTGTTGGGAAACCTGCGCCGCCAAGACCAACCAGACCGCTGTCTTTGATAGCCTGTACAAAAGAAGCATGATCTGTAACTTCAGGAACTTTTACACTTTCGCTTACAGTCTGCAGACCGTCTGTATCAATTACAACAACCTGTACTTTACCGTTGGACAGACGGAGTTCGTCAATTGCGAACACCTTGCCGCTTACCGGTGAGTGAACAGGAGCTGAAATGAAACCGCCGGCTGTACCGATAACGTCGCCCACGTTTACTACAGAACCTTTTTTTACACAAGCTTTAGCCGGTGCACCGATGTGCTGACTCATAGAAACATACACTCTGCTTGGTACCGGCATTTTAACAGTTTCACAGTTCTCAGTGTTTTTACAATGAGGCACGTGTGCGCCTTCAGCACTGCGAACCAGTTTTTTTAATACTGCCACTTATATAATCCTCCTTCAAGACTTTTAATAACATTTTTAATAAAAAGTCACTTTTTCAACTATAAATTGTACCATCAATGTATTTTTTTTTCAATAGTAAATATACTATAATTTTATATGTATTAATTGTTGTGGCTTATAATTTCAGACAAATAATAAAATTTTTGTTAAAACCCATTTACACATTGTACTTGAAAGGCCGGATGTGGTACAATATAATCAAGAAAATTAGCAAGGCGGTTTGTTGTGCAGAATATAATTTATAAATCAGAAAATATCATTCCCTGGGACACACAGAGTGCGTTCAAAATGACTAGCTACAACTGCAGAAAAGAGGAGCATATGGTTTTCTGCTATCTGAAAGCCTATGTTCACAAAAACGACCTGGTGCTGTGTTCCTACTGTTTTTCTGAAAATCCCAAAGCTGACAAAAATATTCATTTATATATAAATCTTGCCCCTGAAAATAAAGAAAATGTGCTGAAAATTGAATACGACTTTTTTGGTACAGGAAGTATGTCCTTCAATGGAAAACAAATCGAAAGTTTTTCAGGTATAGAATACTCATCGTTCAGGACAGATGACGAACAGGGATTTTACTGGTGCGGTGAAACAGTGCTGAAAGCAGAAGCTGTAAAACAGCTTGCCGGCATTGTGCTGGAGGAAAAATCTGTAATCACATTGAATATGGTTCAGCATTTTGAAAACGGTGATTTCAGCGTGCTGTGCGGTGACGCACTTTCAAAAAAATACAACCCGGTGGAAAACATGGGTGTTTTTGTAATTCTCGACTATTGATTAGCGGAGGTTATTGAGTATGAAATTTGTAAAATGGCTTGCAGGTGTTGTTACAGCAGTTGCAGCAGTTCTGGTAATTCTCAATCTGGTTGAGAAAAATCAGGAAGAAAAATACATTCCAATGGACTGATGTAAAACAAACAGGGGTTGCCCCTGTATACATATAAAGGAGAAACATTATGGCAATCAGAAGATTTGAATCAAACGGCAGATTCTCAAAAGTGGTGGAACACAATGGTATACTGTATATTTCCGGTCAGGTTTGCAAAGACCCTAACGGCGATATCAAGGCACAGACAGCATCTACCCTGGAAAAAATTGAAGAAATTCTGGTAAAATACGGCAGTGACAAGGAACATATGCTTTCTGCAACTGTTTATCTTAAAGATATGGCTCTGTTCAAGGAAATGAACAGCGTATACGATGCATGGGTTGTGAAAGACAACGAACCTGCAAGAGCCTGCGTGGAAGCAAAACTGGCATCCCCAAACATTCTGGTGGAAATTGCCTGTATCGCAGCTGTTAAAGAATAAGTTATTCAACAAGCAATTTTAACTGAACAGAAGAAAAACACAGTCATTGCGGTTTGTCCGCTGTGACTGTGTTTGTTTTTCCGTACTGTAGTTCATATTACATTTATTATACTAAAAACATTAAAGACGGATTGCAGCTGCAATCCGTCTTTAATTTGCTTCATAAGTGACTGAGCATCAGTCAGCGGCAACAACTTCTCTTATAATATCACCATATTCTGCCAGAAGCTGTGCCAGTGTCCGCAGATTTTCTGCACCTATTTTCTCTTTCATAATATCTTCCACATTTTTCATTGAAGAAACCAGGGTGGAGATATATTCTTCACCTGAAGGTGTGAGAACAAGCACCTTTTCCTTTTTGTTGCCGATGGCAGACTGCAACTCTATGTACCCTTCTGTCTTGAGTTCCGACACAATGTTGTTTACCGTCTGTTTTGGCAGCAGGTGGTCTTCACATATCTGCTTCTGTGTACATCTGCCGTTGCAATACACGTGGTAAAGCACCAGCATTTCGTGGTAATTTATATTGTATTTTTTTGCCAGCTGTACCCAGCTGCCTCTTATCTGATTGACGGACATATTCAAGTCAATCAGGGAATATGTGAACTGATTTTCCATATATGCCTCCTTTATATCAGATTATCAGTCTTCTGTCATTCTGTAGCCCACACCGATTTCAGTCATAATATACTGTGGTTTGGCTGGGTTTTCTTCTACCTTGCGGCGGAGACCTGCCATCAGTGTTCGCAGTGCCTGTGTGTCCTGGCCATAGCCCGGACCCCAAAGTTCTTTGATTATTGCAGCAGTAGTTACCACTTTGCCCCTGTTTTTCATCAGCAATGATAAAAGTGTATATTCCATAGGTGTCATATGCACTTCCCGGTCATTGAGGTAAACCAGGCGTTTTTCCAGGTCTATCTTCAGTGCCTTCACCTGCAGCACAGACTGCTTTTTCAGCTTGTCCCGACGGTTCATGTGGCGGATTGCCACACGGATGCGGGCCAGCAGTTCAGTGGATGAGAACGGCTTTGTCAGATAGTCGTCTGCACCCATATCAAGGGCAAATGCCTTTTCCTTATCCTGGTCTCTGGCTGAAACTATGATAACAGGAATTTCAGACCATTCTCTCAGTCTCTGCAAAACTTCCAGACCATCTATATCCGGAAGACCAAGGTCAAGAATAACAAGGTCTATGGTTTCCGAAACAAGAATATTCATAGCCTGTGCGCCTGTAGTGGCTATTTTGCTGTTGTAGCCTTCATTTTTCAATGAATAAACGATAAAGTTTCTTATCTGCAGGTCATCTTCAACAACAAGGATTGTCTCTTTTAATTTACTCATTGGCAACTACCTCCATAGGTAAAGTGAATGTAAACTGTGCGCCGCCGCCTTCCCTGTTTTCTGCAGTGATTGTGCCGCCGTGGGCTGTCACAACTGCACTGCATATGGCAAGGCCAAGTCCCATACCTTTTTTGGAATCAGCAGCGTCTTTTGCAGATGTGTAATACATCTGGAATATATATGGCAAATCCTCCGGTGCTATACCTGTACCTCTGTCTGCCACTGTAAAGCAGGCGGCATCCCCCTGTCTTGTCACAGTCAGGGAGATTTCCTGCTCTTGTGTAGTATGTTTTAAAGAGTTGTCCAGCAAATTGATAAGCACCTGAACTATCAGTTTGGCGTCCATCGGAACAATGATAAGTTCATTTGGAATTTTTATGTTAAGCTCGCGTCCCGGAGCTCGTTTTTCAAATCTTTCGAGTGTTACACCGATAATTTCTTCCACTGCTTCCGGCTGTTTTTTCAGCGCGTGGTCATTGTCTTCAAGGCGTGTAAGATTTAAGATATTTTCCATAAGGGAATGCAGCCAGTCGGCATCATCCCGTATTTCTTTTGCCAGCTCATAACGTGAATCTGCCCTGTCGGTCATATCCATAATCATTTCACTGGTCCCCATAATGCCAGACAGCGGTGTGCGCAGGTCGTGGGAGATTGCACGCAGCAGATTGCTTCTGTAACGTTCCCTTTCATTTTCCTGCAGCAGGTGATTCTGCCTTTCTGTGGCGCGCCAACGGTCTATAGCCATAGCGGTACTTTCCAGCATAACCTTTACCACACGGCGCCGGTTTTCACCTAACCATGCCATACGCATACTTGGCAGAAACACAACAGCTAGCAGACCGTCACTGCCTGTAACATTCCACAGATTGACAGACTTCTGATTATCACAATGTTTCTGAAACAGTGCAAGGTCTGTCACGCCCTGCGGAAATACTGTATCTGTAACAGTCAGGTTATCACCCAGACATTCAACAGTTTTATAAACAACATCCAGACCAGTGTCATCCATATAGACCATTGTAACCCTGGCATCAATCACCTGGCTGATATTGCCAACTGAAATACGCACAATATTTTCAATATCAGTTGCAGCAGAAAGCTGGTTTGTAAAAACATATAAAGCCCTGTTTTCCTCTGCGCGCAGATTGGCTTCATGGGCATTGTTTTTTATACGCTGTGTCAGCATACTGATGATAAGAGATACCGTAACCATAATCACAAATGTGATAACATAGCTGACATTGTCGATGGCAAACGCCATATACGGCATTGTAAAAAAGTAGTTGAACGCCAGCGTAGCTGTAACAGAATAAATCATACTTACAAGATAGTTCTGTGTAAACAGGGATTCTGCCACAACAGCCAGCAGGAAAACAATAGCAATATTGGTTTCCGGAATACCTGCGTATTCCATAAAATAACCTACAGCTATTGCAGTCAGAATGCTGACAGGTCCTGCAAAAATATTTTCTTCCAGTGTGTTTTTACCGGTTATTTTGTTTTCATCTTTTGCCATAATAGCTCCTTTTCGAAGTTTTATACAAGTAAACTGTTTCAAGCTCCGAAAAACCCATAAATCCCGATAATTCGATATTCTTTTACCTATACAATAATAACATTTTTGCTGTTAGTCCTGTGTTAGAAATACAGGCCTGGTGTTAGTTTTATGTGAGTTTTTCGTCTTAAACAAGACAATCCGCATTATCTGTCGGGACAGCAATGCGGATTGGTCAATTATTATTCCGGCCAGTACTTTATAACCGGCTGTGGGTATTCCACACCATAGGTTTCCACCGTAATATCCAGCATAAATTCATCTTCTGCAGGCTGGTTTATCACAGCGCTCACCCCCTGTGGGTGCACAGGGTTTGTGGGTACACTTTCCAGACGTGTCACCTCATCAAATCCGTCTATAACTCTGCCGAAAGCCGCAAACCTGCCCTGCAGTTTTTCGCCTGCTTCATCTGAAAGTGTGATAAAAAATTCGCAGCCGTGGGCCTCTTTGTCGCCATCACCTGCCATGGCAACTGTCCATTTTTCCATTTTCATAGGATTATCGATGCTGTTGGATGCAAATTCGCCATCTATCATATAGTCGCAGCGTTTATCGTCAAAAAAGCAGTAGGATGGCTGCAGCACAAAACCCGGTACCACACGTTTTATCAGGCGGTCTTTATACATCTTTTCATTTGCTGCCCAGATAAAGCTGTTTACAGTGTTAGGGGCGTATTCCGGATAAAGTTCAATAGTTATAACACCTTTTGAAGTATACATTTTTGCTATAGGATGTTTCATTGTAATTCTCCTGTATTTATATTGATGTTATTATAGCAATTTGTGGTAATTGTAGCAAGATTACTGTTGCCCTCACGCTGAAAAAAATATATACTTTTATCATAACAACATTTAGGAGACAGTTATGAAATACAATTTTGACAAATGGGCCAGCCATATTGACAATGGCAATATGAAAGGCAGCTGGGGTGCAGATATACCACAGGGCGGTGTGATGCTGTCCGGCGCGGAGATGGACTATCCCCTGCCTGAATTTATCACAGAGGCTATTTCAGACTTTGCCAGAAATGGTCTGTATGGTTTTACCCTGCCTGACAAAGACTATAAAACATCCATATGCAGCTGGATGAAACTGACAAGAAGCTGGGATGTAAACCCAGACCATATTGTGGCCACTCTGGGCACAACCTTTGGTCTGTCCACAGCCATAAGGGCGTTTACTGATGTGGGTGACGGCGTGATTATCCAGCATCCGTCTTACGGTCGCTTCGACAGGGCTGTGGTGAGAAACAGCAGAAAAGTTATATCAAATCCGCTGATTGAAAACAATGGGGTATATTTCCTGGACTTTGCCGACCTGGAAGAAAAGATGGCAATGCCTGAAAACAAAATGCTGATTCTTGTAAATCCACACAATCCGACAGGTAAGATTTTTACTGAAAGCGACCTGAAAAAGATTGCAGAAATGGCAGTGAAATACAATGTGGTGGTTTACAGCGATGAGATTTTTGCAGAAACCACACAGGGTGACAGAGTTGTGCCATACACAGAAATAGACTCTGCTATGGGTATTTCCTCCACATCCCTGGGCAAAACATTCAACCTGACAGGTGTGAACCAGGCAAATCTGGTTATTCCATCTGATGAACTGCGAGAAAAATATTCAAAGCAGAAAGATATTGACCATTTTGGCAGTATAGACCCGTTTTTCTACACTATCCTGAAAGCAGCTTACACACAACATGGCCGGGAATGGGTACAGCAGATGAACGCACATACAAAAGAGATGTACAGCCTGCTGACAGAGGCACTGAAAGAAATGCCGCTGATTACAGCAAGTCCGTTGGAAGCCACTTTTGTGGCCTGGCTGGACTGCCGCAGACTGGGACTGACAGACAAGGAGATTGAACATTTCTTTACAGAAGAAGCACTGGTATGGGCAGACTGGGGCGAAGAATACGGCCCGGGCGGAAACGGCTTTGTAAGAATGAACATAGGCACAACCACAGAGCGAATGACCACCGCCCTGGAAAATCTGAAAAAAGCATATAAAGAAAAATTCTGATAAACAAAATGCACAGCCAGAAGGCCAATGTCATTAAGATAAGAAAAATATGTCATTCTGAGGAACGAAGTGACGAAGAATCTTTGCTTTATAGAAATTCGAAGATTCTTCGCTACGCTCAGAATGACATTTTGCTTTCTTTTATTAAGTTGTAGATTTGAGATTTCCCTTAACTTAATGACATTGGCCGGAAGGCTGTGCATTTTAGCTTTAAAAATATAACAAACCTGTAGGGGCGATTTACAAATTGCCCTCTGGTTATGTATAGATTTGTGTGTTGATAAACCTATATATAAGAGGCGAATTGCCTCCTGCGGGAAGCTGATAGCTTCCCCTACGCGGTTTGAATGCAAAACCAGGATTTGCAGATAACGCTACTACCTTTTTTGACGGGACGGGAAACCCGTCCCCTTCTCAATACATACTATTGCTCTGCACAAAGTGACAGAGCAAAGATTCCTCCACTTACGGTGTTCGGAATGACAGAACTCAGTTTTTGCGAATAATCCACGGGCGAACAATGTTCGCCCCTACGCAATTTGCATTTTATTTGTAGGGAACAGTCTTGACCGTTCCTTTTTTCAGGCGGTCGTGGCGCCCGCCCCTACGGAGACTGGTGCGAAAGTTGAATTTAATTGTTATCCGCAGGTTTCTCATACGTGTTACATCAAAACACATCTTCCACTGTAAAAAACAGGCACAGCTTATGCTGTGCCTGCAATAATTATATCGATTATCTGTTTTCAAACCATTTCAGTGCCATTTCTGCCACAACAGGTGCCAGTTTTTTCATTTCCCAGCCTGATGTGTTGATAGTTACATCATAAGCACTGCTCTGGCCCCATTTAAGACCTGTAACCATTTCTCTTGTCTGTGCGCGGTTTTTGTCAATGCGGCGGATGTTCTGTTCCATAGCGCGGCGGGACAGATTTTCACCTTCTTTTGCTCTTTCCATACAACGGCGAACCTTTGCATCCATATCTGCACATACAAAAATGCTGAGAGGATTGTATTCGGACAGCAGTACATCTGCATTACGGCCAACGATGATGCAGTCTCTGCCTTTTTTGGCAATATTTTCAATAACTTTTCTCTGTTCAACCAGCAGGTTTGTCTGTGGATTCTGCCACAGGTTCACTGCTTCAAAGGAGCTGTTGAATGTGAGAGGTACCTGCTGCCAGTAGTTGCTTTCCAGAGCAGATTCAACATACTCTTCATCCATACCACTCTTGGATGCAATGGCTGTGATAATTTCTTTGTCGTAGTAGTCAAAGCCAAGTACGTCTGCCATACGTTTGCCAAGTTCACGGCCGCCACTGCCGAATTCACGGCTGATAGTAATAATTCTCATAGTAGTTCTCCTTTATCTTATTACTGATATAGTCTTTTCAGCTCCTGCATTTTACCGGCATCACGCTGTGCCGCCCCTGCAGGATGGGTAAATTATATCTTCCTAATTTAATGATACCAATTTAATAAAGTAAAGTCAAGAAAACAGGAGGCTCCGGCAAGGAGACTCCTGTGTTTTTTTATATTTCTATTCCGAAAAATTCCGCCGCATTTCTGTACAGCACTTTTTCTTTGATTTCATCGCTGAACGGCCATTCTTCAACTGCATTGATAAGGTATTCCAGGCTCTTGCCCTGGCTGTTCCAGTCAGATGAGAAGAAGAATTTGTCCTGTACTCTTGGCAGCCAGTGGAGATAAGGTTCATAACCGCTGCCCTGTACTGTGATAAGTGCAGGATTGTGTGTTTCCATATTGAGGTAAACATTTTTGTGGCGCAATGCCAGACCGATAAATTCCAGTGTCCAAGGCCAGCCGCTTACGGATGCAAGGATTTTCAGTTCAGGGAAATCACGTGCAACTTCGTCAATATAGCGTGGGTGGCCGATGTCATATGGTACGGAGCCGGACAGGTTCATACTGCAGTAGATAAATACAGGCACGCCCAGTTCCACACATTTTGCATAAATTGGGTAGTTGTGTTTGTCATTTGCAGGCAGATGTGTTCTGAATGCTGTGATGTAAACAGCTTTCAGACCCAGTTCTTTTACACCGCGTTCAACTTCACGCACTGCTTTCATACCGTCCAGTGGGTTTACAAAGCAGAAACCGCCAAGTCTGTCAGGGTACTGGCGGCAGATAGCCGCAGTTTTGTCATTGTCGTGGCTGTTGTGGCAGGTCATACCCCATCTTACGCCCAGGTCGTCCATTTCTTTGATAAAGCTTTCCAGTGTAGGTGCATTTTTGTGTGCTGCATCCCGCACCAGCTTCATAAATGCTTCTCTGCCTTCGTTGGCCAGAGTGCCGTCCATTTCTGCAAATGTGAGA
Source organism: uncultured Oscillospiraceae bacterium (assembly GCA_964649845.1). GTDB lineage: Bacteria > Bacillota > Clostridia > Oscillospirales > Ruminococcaceae > RGIG3102. Next base: position 14,351 of record CAZYSS010000023.1, on the reverse strand, counting down.
CCGATTTTCTTTTCGATGCCGCCGTTGAAGTTTTCGCGGTAGCCACCCCAGGCTTCGCGGAATTCAGGCAGGCAGAAATGATGAGCTGTTCTGATAAGGTCTTCTTCAAAATCAGGCATATCAAGACATAAATCGATTACTTTTCTCATAGTCATTTCCTTTCTTTATTCATACGTTTCAATTTGTATATATATGTTACCCCATATACAGCAGATTGTCAAGGAATTGTCAAACACTGGCCGTAAGTTCGCTATTATATATTGAAAATAAAAAAAGAACGGCATATGCCGTTCTAATCATTCTCTATAAACAACTGATATGGTTCTATCTCCAGTATTTCGCAGATGCGGAACAAAATATCCAGTGACGGGGATTTCATCACATTTTCTGCCTCTATATGACTGATGTGTGTACGGGAAATATTGGCTTTCAGTGCCAGACCTTCCTGTGTAAGATTTTTCTTTTTACGATAATATGCCACGTTTCTGCCAATTATTCTGTAGTATTTTTCGTTATACATTATCACACCACCTTCTGCAATAATGCTAACTGAAAATTAGCAAAATATTGCTTGCTTATGGCTAGCAAACAATATATAATTGTTACAGAAAGAGAGTGATTTTATGCCGGATTACAAGGAAATGTATTTTACGCTGTTCAGGGAACTAACTAAAGTTATTGACCAGCTGCAGCAGGTGCAGCAAAAGATGGAGGAAATGTACATAGACTGCGAAGATAATCTTGTTTTGTTTGAAAAAGAGTAATATTGCCGCTTATAAAATGCAGGCACAGCATAGTGAGCTGTGCCTGTTTTATTAATGTATAATATCAAATTTTTCCGGTGTTGCAGTGTATATTCTCACCTTTTCAATAAGTGTGGACGCATTGTCTACATAAAATACTTTATCCTGAAACATCTGTTCCACCATTTTTCTCACCACACGCAGTGAACGGTTATACCCCGGCTGGATAATATACTGCATTATCCTCTCATTGTCTGCGCTGTCGTCAGCAGTTACTTCATCAGTACCATAGTCCCACCAATATGACTCCGGTTGTTCACCGCGGTAATCCACCTCTATTTTTGTAACATCTGTACAGGTGGAATCTTCTATAATCTCTATAATGTCATAGGAATGCAGGGATTCTCGCATAGCGTGGGAAACATAACATTCTATTGTGCTGAAATTGTCCATATCAAATTCTTCTTCAATACAGTGGGTTTTCAGCTGTTCTTTTTCAAGGTAATACGGGTGTTCCACCACATCCCATTCGCTGATTTCCAGAGCAGTAACACCTGCACCTACGCCTATGAGAATTGCCCCTGCAAGAAAGGCTGCCATCAGTTTTTTCATATGTAATTTTCCTTTCTCAATATATGGAGTATTGCGGCAACAACTGCTGCCACCGCTGCAATTTTAAACAATCTGGCCATTTTCAGTTTTACCTCCTGTAAGTGCCTGTGTAAGCCACAGTGTAAATGCACCGCCGATAATACAGCAGCCCACACCTGCTATACACACGCCTATAAAACCAATGCCTGTTGTGGCGTAGATAATCACAGCCAGCACAGTGCATACAATACCTGCTATGGTGATAAGAACACTTGGTGCCCATACGCAGATAAAAAGAAATATTCTGATTAAAAGAATTGCAAGATTAATCACAAAATCACCTGTCCAGTCTGCAGCTTTTTTTACATAAGAGCCGGTTTTTCCTGCTGCGTTTTTAAAAGACCGGCCTGCCTGTGTTGTTTTGTCTTTCAGCTTTTCACCTGTCCGTTTCACCTTTTCAGAGGTGTTTCTGATGGCATCAGCCACAGGTATTTCTTCCTGTGTTTCTTTTTCCGGCTGTAATACCGGCTGTATATCTGCCACATCAGCATTGATAATTCTTTTGTTGAGAAACTGATATATAAACAGCAGGCTGAGCGTTGCTGTAAGCAGATTAGCAAAAAGATTTACAACTGTCTGAATAAGTCTGTATATACTGTACGGCAGCCAGCTGAAAAGGGATGAGAAAATATTTCCGCAAAAACCTATAGGAAAGCGCAACACATACAGAATAGCCAGCAGTATGACAAATTCCACCAGTATGCGCGCCAGCTGTGCCGTGGAAAAGGTGAGCAGTTTTTCTGCGGCGTTGCTGATGTAATCCACCGTCTGTTTTACATATATGTCCAGAGTTTTGTTAGACACCTTACTGCTGTCTATATGATAGGCGGCCAGTATTTCCCGGGCCAGTTCATCTATATCTCCAAAATCCTTTATGGCTTCCGCCTCCGTCTGGCCGGACTGCATTTTCAGTGCAATATGGCCCACATATTCATCAATAATATCTCGTCTTTCGCTTTCGCTCAGGAGATACAGTTTACCGTTAAGCCTGTTTACAAATTCAAATCTGGTCATTGATACCACTCTCCTTTATATACCCGTTTACCGTGTGGGTAAAATTCAGCCATTCTTTTGCCAGCACCTTGAGATAGGTCTGACCCGGGGCTGTAATGCGATAATATTTTCTGGCAGGCCCTTCTGCCGACTGTGAAAGATAGGTTTCACAATATCCGTCATTCACCAGCCTTTTAAGCAGGGGATAAATGGTGCCTTCATTCACATCCATCATAGTGCCCACCTCGCTGACCAGCTGATAACCGTATTTGTCTTTTTCACTGATTGCCAGCAACACCACCAGCTCCAGCACGCCTTTTTTAAACTGGGTGTTCATACAAGCCCCCCTTTCACCGCCATTATAATCCACTACCTTGCAATGTCAAGTAGTGGGTAAAACCTTTAAGCGAAGCTTAAGAAAATCTTAAGAATTTCCATACCTTTTTCTTAATAATTGACATAATACAACAAAAAAATTTGTTGACAAGAAAAGGTAATTATTATATAATGTTAAAGCATAATTTAGTAAGGACCTTTAGCTCAGTTGGTTAGAGCATCCGGCTCATAACCGGACGGTCCACAGTTCGAGTCTGTGAAGGTCCACCAATACGCACTTACACGAACTATGTGTTTTTTAACGGCGGTTTTGCCGTTACCGAATGGTTTTAAGTGCAAAAAAATAACCGAGAGGTTTGGAAGTCCAAATCTTTCGGTTTTTTATTTTTTATAAACTAAAATAAATATATAAATGATAATGATATGGTAAATCAGCAAAGTTACATAAAGGAAATGTAAAAGTAAACAGTTTGAGTAAACACAGATTAAAACAAAACACCTTACGCTTTAAAGAGAAATTAAAGTGTAAGGTGTTTTATAATGCCAGAACGATGGTACTTTTCAAAGGCGGCAGGCAAAGATGTTAGTAATAACACAGTTAATATAAAAGCAGCATATACCTGATTAATAGTGTAAAAAAAGTGAAAATCACATTTTCAACATATATGGGAATGTATCATATACTCTATAAGCAGGCATTATAGCCGTATAAAAGGTCTGTTCTCCCCTGCATACTGTATATTGCCACTGCCAAAATTCAAAAAGAGGTTTTTATATGATACAAAACTATTCATTCTGGAATTTAGCCATATATATGATGCTGTATTCTTTGCTGGGCTGGATTTCTGAGGTATGTTATTACTCTATCAAAAATAGAAAATTTGAAAACAGGGGATTTCTCAATCTGCCTTTCAATATATCATACGGCTTATTGGCCGTTATTTTATCCATTATTTTGCCAACGCTTGAAAACAACTATCTGTTGCAATATATCGTTGCATTGGTTACACTTACTCTTGTAAAAACCCTGACTGATTTCTTTATAGAAAACATAGGCAGATTTGAAGCGTACGAATATATAGACGAAGAACATCTGTCCAACAGTATACAATGGGTATCTTTATCAATTCTTGCAGCGGTGTGTGTACTGATATATGTTATCGTACATCCGATTATATTCAGTATTGTAATTATACGGCCAGCCATTTTTATAAAAATATCTGCAATAATTTTTATTATTTCTGTTTTGGCAGACTTTTCAGCTACAATCTATATAATGCGTACAGGAAAAAGCTACAGAATTGAAAATATAAATGAAAAAAACAAAAAACGAACTCAAAATTTTGCATCTCGGATTATCAGTGCCGTATGGAAAAGATTGGAAAAATCTTATCCTGGTATAAACAAAGAGCCTGTTGTAAAACAGAAAAATTACACTTTCGCCAGAGGCATATGTTTTGACAAACTTATCTGGGTATTTCTGGTTTCATCTTTTCTCGGAGCTATGATCGAAACAGTTTACTGTAATTACAAAGGTGCAGGCTGGATGAACCGTTCAAGCCTGCTGTACGGTCAGTTCAGTGTTGTATGGGGAATAGGTGCTGTTTTGCTTACAGTTTCCCTGAGAAAGTTTACTGGCAGAAAAACCGGTAATATTATCAAAACATTTATCGCCGGGTTCTTTATAGGCGGTGTGTATGAATACTTTTGCAGTGTATTTACAGAACTGGTTTTTGGAACTGTTTTCTGGGATTACAGCAATATGCCTTTAAACATAGGCGGAAGAACAAATGTATTGTATTGTGTATTCTGGGGGATACTAGGTGTGATATGGACCCGAATATTGTATCCTCCTATGAGCAATCGGATAGAAAAATTGCCTGCACTATGGGGAAAAGTGATCACCTGGATAATAATTGTTCTTATGCTGTGCAACAGCCTGCTTACAGCTGCAGCAATGACAAGATATACAGACAGGCAGACATCGCCAGCTCCGGACAACATCATAGAAGAATTGGTCGATAAACATTTTGGTGACGAATTCATGGAGCAACGCTGGCCTAATATGGTTATAATTGAATAACAACAGATTTTGCCGATATGTGCCGGGTATAAGAAAAAATCAAGCATCTGACAGACAGATGCTTGATTTTTTATATGTAGGAATATTCTACTTTTACTACTGCACGATAATTTGCATCAGATATAGAATATATATCTGCTTTTACCATTTCTGCAACCTGTGATTCTGTATACCTGTATTTATGTGGAATCACAGCATCAAAAATCACATTTATGTGGGTAGGTCCTTCCACCATACGGAAGTCATGGATAGATACTTCGCCATTGAAAAGTGCAGCCATTCTCTGCACAACCATATTGCGCACAGCTGTTACCTTTTCATCGTTTACCACCACAGGGTCCATATGGATAGTGGCTTCACAGTTAAGTTTTTCTTTCAGTTCTTCTTCAATATTGTCGATTACATCGTGTATGTAAAGAATGTCACCATCTGCACTAACTTCTGCGTGGAGCGTAATCATAAGGCGTCCTGGACCATAGTCGTGTACCACCAGGTCGTGTACGCCCACAACTTCACTATTTGCCATTACAATTGAATATATTTGCTGTACCAGTTCCTCGTCAGGTTTCTGGCCCAGCAGCGGTGCAATTGTGTCCTTTGCAGCTTCGATACCTGCGCGCACAATAAACAGTGACACCAGCAGGCCGCACCAGCCGTCTATCATCAGGTCTGTAAAATGACCGACTACCGCAGCAACAAGAACAACTGCTGTGGCGATACTGTCACTGGTGCTGTCTGCACCTGTTGCTTTCATGGCAGCGGAATCAATTTTTTCGCCTATCGCTTTGTTGTATGCGCCCATATACAACTTGGTAACAATGGATACCAGCAGGATAGCAGCAGACAGTACGCTGAATTCCACAGCCTGTGGATGGAGAATTTTATCCACAGAAGATGTGGCCAATTCCCAGCCCATAAGCAAAATAGCCATGGAAACCACAAGGCCGGACAGGTATTCCATTCTGCCGTGACCGAACGGATGTTCAGGGTCAGGTTTCTGGCCTGCCAGCTTGAAACCGAGCAATGTGATTACAGATGAACCTGCGTCAGACAGGTTGTTGAAAGCATCTGCAGTGATTGAAACGGATTTGCTGATTGTGCCTGCAAAGAATTTACCTGCAAAAAGCAGTAAATTCAGCACTATACCCAGCAAGCCGCACAGCATACCGTATGCTCCGCGGACATCAGGGTTATTTATGTTTTCGTGGTCTTTTATAAAAATTCTGGCAAGTGCATTTACCATTGTAATTTTCCCCCAACATTACATTATATTTTTACATTAATTTACATATTACACAATAATTGGTGTATAGTCAACCAATTAATGAGGGGATAAATTATAGTTTATTGTACATACGATGCGATAAATGCGTAGGAGCAGATGCTACGATTGTTAGCGGGTAACAATTATATTGGTGCATCAATGCAATTGTGTAGGGCGACTATTAGTAGCCCGTGTCATTCTGAACGAACGCCAGCGAGTCGAAGAAGCTTTGCACTTGTACAATTGTAAAGTTTTTACAACGCTGCGCTGGCGTTACTTTTGGTGGCAAAAGTAACCAAAACCGCGGGGGTTGCGATTCCCCCGCGCCCCACAAACGCTGCACAGTGTGTGGAATGCTCCGTCTGCTACAAATCGGGCAAAATTACAAACCTCACTCACTGTGTTCCTTCGCACTGTTATTTTACCTCGATTTACGCAAGCATATCGACACCTGCCAGCCTCATAAATTCGACTGACCCTGTCTCTCTGCTTGCTCTCCGCAGCCTTCGCGATTATTATTCGGGGAAACATTCCCCGAACCCCTTTCTGTTTGTCGTATGCCAGTATGCTAAACTATAATTTATGCTTCAATTAAACAAAAAAGCACCTGTTTCCAGGTGCTTTCTGACTGTTATACAATATTAAGCTTTGCCCACAGAACCGAACAGCTCCATTTTTTCTTTTACTGTAGCTTTGATTGCTTCAAAGCCTGGTGCCAGAAGTTTTCTTGGGTCATAGCCTTTGCCCTGCTGGTCTTTGCCTGCTTCGATGTATTCTCTTGTAGCAGCAGCAAATGACAGCTGACATTCTGTGTTTACATTGATTTTTGCAACGCCCAGTGAGATGGATTTCTGAATCATATCAGCTGGAATACCTGTACCGCCGTGGAGAACCAGTGGCATGCCTTCTGTAGCATTCATGATTTTTTCCAGAGCTTCAAAATCAAGACCCTGCCAGTTTGCAGGATATTTGCCGTGGATATTGCCGATACCTGCAGCCAGGAAGTCGATGCCCAGAGCAGCGATTGTAGCACATTCCTGTGCATCTGCAACTTCGCCTTTACCTGTTACGCCGTCTTCTTCACCGCCGATAGAGCCAACTTCTGCTTCTACAGAAATGCCTTTAGAGTGTGCCAGTGCAACGATTTCTTTTGTTTTTTCCACGTTTTCTTCAATACTGTAGTGACTGCCGTCAAACATAACTGATGTGAAGCCTGCTTCGATACATTTCTGTGCACCTTCATATGTGCCGTGGTCAAGATGGAGAGCAACAGGAACTGTGATGTTCAGTTCTTCAACCATAGCTTTTACCATAGCTGCAACTGTTTTAAAGCCTGTCATATATTTGCCGGCGCCTTCTGATACACCAAGGATAACAGGGCTGTTACATTCCTGTGCTGTAAGCAGAACTGCCTTTGTCCATTCAAGGTTGTTGATATTGAACTGGCCAACTGCGTAGCCTTCTTTTTTTGCTTTTACAAGCATATCTCTTGCATTTACAAGCATGATAATTCTCCTTTATTCCAAATTATTTGTTGTTTGTGCCTACATTATATGATAACTCTTTTACAGTTATTTTTCAAGATTAAATCTTGCATAATGGAAAATATACTGCTGTGCAATACCCTCCATACCTTTTACACAGTCCGGCAAGCCCTGCGGGAACATCTGTGCCAAGGCGCGGTTTATCCATACATCCTTAGGGAAGCTTTCGTACTTTCTGCAGGAAAACAACAGCACACAGTCTGCCACTTTTGGGCCCACACCTTTGATTTTCATCAGGTATTTCTGTGCATCTGTATATGGCAGGCTTTTTACTGTCTGCTCATCTATTTCGCCGGACAGCACTTTCTGCACGGCATCGACAATGTATTTTGAACGGAAGCCCATTCTCAGTTCATTGTACTGTTCTATGGTAACATCTTTCAGCTGGTCTGCTGCAGGGAAAGCGTACATATCCCCCACCTGTGTGCCGTAAGTTGCAGCCATGGCATCCACAATTTTTTTGATGCGTGGAATATTGTTGTTCCGGCTGATGATAAAAGTGAGAAGTGTTTCAAAAAACGGCTGGTTCAGCACGCGTATGCCCGGAGCGTACTCTATGGCTGTCTTCATAACCGGGTCCTGTGAAAACTGCTGCTTCAGTGCGGCATAGTCCATATCCAGCCCCAGATAGCTCAGCATAAAATCTGCAAAGGCAGACATATCCTCCACCGGCACAAGACACTGTACATACAGGTCCTTTTCAACAAACTGTATAAAACAGGGATATTCCCCTGCAAAACCCTGCCAGCCGCTGCCGGATGCATTCCAGCGGAAGCACTGGCCGCAGTTGAAGGTGGAATCCAGGTCATAATCCCGTATATTTTCAAAAATCAGTGTATTTTTCTCTTTTATAATCTTCATATTCATTTTTTCTGCTTTTCTTTGTATATTTTGCAATTATTATACCATATTTTACAGCCATTTGCAAAATTTGGATATTGTGCATTTGATTAAATCAAGACCCAAAAAGCCAAAATTTCACTATAAAGTTCAGCAGAAATCACAATTGACTTTTTGGCTTATTACAATAAGTTTTAAACACAGTTTTCAACACCCTGTTGAAAACTGTGGACTTTCAACAATGCAATTATGTGGAAAAATCCTTATTTTTAAGGACTTTTCCACCTTTTCAACAGAGTTTTCAACAATAAAAAGTTTTCAACTGGTCAACAAAATGTAATTTTTGCTTTACGTGAAATCGATAAAAGTCATCAGATTGTATAAATTCACAATTTATTAATATTCGGGAGGGCAATATGAAAGGCTTGCAGCACAATGTGATTGAAATAAAGGATACACAGAACAATGAAATAGAGAAAATCCTGGTGTTTCTCCGCCCAGGGCGGCATAAAATTGATGTGAATAACACCAGAAAAGATGCACAGGAAATATTACAGAAAGTAAATATCCGCAAGGAAAGCCGCCGCTTTTTTTCACATCCCCGTCTGTGGCTGGTGGGTGCAGGCACAGTGATTGCACTGATTGTATTGCTGCGGGTTATATTCTGAAAAATATTTATTAAATTATATTAAAAACTCCTTTTAAAAGCTGTATTTATTTGATATACTTATATAAATAGAATATAGTATTCCAAATTTGTATTATCTGATATAAGGAGCATTTTATGCAGCAGAATGAAGAAATTATATACGGTAAAAACCCTGTTACAGAACTTCTGAAAAGAAAAGAAGGCGTTGATACTGTTTTTATAAGCGAAAGCCTGAACCCAAGCACACAGAGCTACTATATTGCACTGGCAAAGGAATGTGGTGCTGTGGTGAAAAAGGTTCATCCTACAAAACTGAAAAATATGTGCGGCAGCGATAACCACCAGGGTATTGCTGCATTTGCCAGCACTGTGGAATATGTGTCCATTGCACAGATTCTGCGCAATGCGGAAGAAAAGGGCGAAAGTCCTTTCATTGTTCTGTGTGACGGTATTGAAGACCCACACAACCTGGGGGCAATCATCAGAAGTGCTTATCTGATGGGTGCACACGGCATTATCATACCAAAACGCGGCGGCGTTTCAGTGACAAGCGTGGTACACAAGACCAGTGCAGGGGCATCAATGCATCTGCCTGTTGCCAAAGTGGCAAACATTGCACAGGCTGTAAGAAACCTGAAAGAAAACAACGTGTTTGTATACTGTGCTGACCTGAATGCACAGCCGCTGTACAAACACAACCTGACAGGCGCAATCGCCCTGGTGGTAGGCAGTGAAGGCAAAGGCGTGCAGCCTCTGGTAAAGAGCCTGTGCGATGATGTGGTGTCTATCCCTATGCACAATGCAGCATCCAACGTTGACTCTTTCAACGCATCTGTTGCTGCAGGCATCATTATGTACGAAATCAGCCGTCAGAGAAATCTGGGCAAATAACAAATAAAATTCTGTGTGGAGGAGGGTTGGATTTGCCACAGTCAGATATTGATAAAATCCTGGCGGAAGTAAGAAAACGCAAGGAGCAATCACAGAATACACAGGCAGCAGAAAAAGCTGCCCCTGTACAGCAGGCCGCTGCCGTGAAAAAAGCGGAACAACAGCCTGCCATCCCTACTGAACCTGAAAACCGAATGTCTGAAAAAGACAAAAACACTTTATCCCGGTTTATCAACAGTTCTGCAAAAGAAGAAAAAGACGATGAACTGGACGCCAGGTTTGAAGATACAGAATATGTAAGCAAAAAGAGCGAGGACTATATTGACGAAAACTTTATGAAGTTTTTCACCCAGTCGGTCATCGTTACAAAATCGCCTGAAGAAACCAGCGAATTGCAGGTAAAACGCAAAAAGAACAATTTTTTCAAGAGAAAATACATTACAGACAGCCTTTCCCTTAACATAGAAAATCTTGAGGCAGAGGAAGAAAACAAAAAACGCAGGAAAGCCAGAAAAGAAGAAATCACAAAGGATATGCCTATTGTGAAAACTGCCGGGGATGTTTACGCACAGACTCTGGAAAGTCCCAAAGAGGAAGCCCCTGTAAAACCTGTAAAACAGGCGGTGCAGGAAAAACCGGCAGAAAAGCCAAAGGCTGCAAAATCTGAATCCAGCCTGAACTCCATACTGGGTGATGACAAAGACCCTGAAAGCCTGGCAAAAAGAATTCTGGAACAGCGCAGAAAAGCACAGGCACAGGCAGAACCTGCCAGAAAAGAAAAAGAAATCACAAAAGAGATTCCTGTTGCAAAAAAAGAAAAAGAGAAGGAAATCACAAAAGAAATCGTAAAACTTCCGGCTGAACAGAAAGCGGAAGAAGCTGACACAGCAAAAGCAGATGTGAAGGCACCTGCAGGCGATGGCGGCATTATCAGCAGCATTTATACCGCTGTGATCGAAACCCAGGCGCAGGAAGCACTGGCCGCAGATGAAATGACAGGCTTTATACCTGAATTTGAGGACGATGCCGGCGCAGAGGAAACCGTGGAAACACCTGTTGTGAAAGCTGTTCCTGAAACAGAGGAAGAAAGCGAAGAAGTATTTGAAGAATACATTGTCCAGAGCGAGTTCTTTGACAAAGACGATGATGAAAGCATGGATATTGTGGATGAACTGATTGAGTTCAGACAGACCCTGTCCATGAGAATGATTGTGGGCTTTGTATGCGGCGGTGTACTGGCATATCTGAATATGGCAGCTGCAGGCGGCTGGCCTGTACCGGCATTTATTGCACCGGACGCACAACCATTGCTGTTCTACATTGTCTGCACAGTTATCTATTCAATAGCATTTGTGGCATTCCTGCCTACAGTGCTTTCCGGATTTACCTCTGTCAGAAACGCACCTGCACCGGACAGTCTGGTAAGCCTGGGCACTGTGCTGGCACTGGTGCAGCTGATGGTCATGGTGGTGTTCTCCAAATCCATCACCCCCGCAGAAGTGACCATATTCGGCGCATTTGTATGTCTGGCCCTGGCTTTCAACGCTATGGGCAAGAAAATTGCCACAAATATAATTATCAAAAACCTGACACTTGCCAACGTGCCTGACGGCATCAATGCCGGCTATATTGTAAATGACACAGATGCTGTAAAACGCCTGGCAAGAACACTGGATGAAAAGGTGCCTAAAGTGCTGGTATCCAGAAAGACAGATGCTATCACAAACTTTGTACAGGCAGGGTTCTCAATTCACAACAGCGACTACACTGCAAGAAAACTGGCAATCGCCAGCTGGGTTGTAACCGCTGTATGCTTTGTGCTGGGCTTTGTGGTTTCAAAGAATTTTGCCACAGCAGTATTCTGCGCAGCAGGTGCTGCGGCGCTGCAGATACCATTGTCACAGACATTGGTAAACAGTGTGCCAAGTGCGCTGATGCAGAAAAACCTGGAAAAAGTGGGAGCTCTGGTAAACGGTTGGCAGGGTATTGACCAGCTGTCAAAGACAACACACGTAAACTTTGATGCAAAACACCTGTTCCCACGCGGCACAGTGATTCTCCACGGTATCAAAACTTTTGAAAAAGAAAGAATTGACCTGGCAATCATCTACGCTGCAAGTGTACTTATAAACAAATGCGATGTTATGCGCCCTGTTTTCATGGAAGTTATTGAAAACAAGACAGATATTCTCTATCCGCTGGATAGCTGTGAATATATCGAATGTCAGGGCTATGTTTCCTGGATAAACAACAACCGCGTTATCGTGGGCAATCGTACACTGATGGAATCTTACGATGTGGATATGCCACCGCTCAGTCTGGAAGCCAAGTTTACAAAACAGGGCAGAAAGCCTGTTTACCTGGCTGTAGGCGGCAAGCTGTTCGGTATGTTTGTGATAAGCTACAGGTCAGATGAAAATGTAAAAGAAAATCTGGACAAGCTGATGGACAAAGGCGTAAGCATTATCCTGTCATCCAATGATTTCAACATTGATGCAAATCTGATTGAAGAAATCTACGGTATTCCAAGTGATTTTGTGAGTGTTCTCAATCAGAAAGAATCAGCTCTGCTGGCACAGTTCACAGAATATGCACCTGAAAGCGAAGCCTGTATGGCTCACCTGGACAGCCTGCATTCACTGGTTTCCGGTTTCTGCAGTGCAGAAAGTGCAAGAAGCGCAGAAAGCGTATGCAGTATGATTCAGGTAGCCAGTGTGGTGATTGGTGCAATACTGGCACTGTTGTTCACATGGGCACAGACAATAGCACATCTGCCGCTGTTGTCCCTGCTGCTGCTGAGCTTTGGTTTTATGGGGCTGACAATGCTGGCCGCATTTGCAAAAAAATATTGATAGACTGCAAAAGGGACGATAATATCGTCCCTTTATTTTTTGTAAATTATGTTTTATCTGTCTGTGGCAGATAAATATACAGGGAATGGTCCTGACCATTTCGTTTCTTCGGGCGGCCGGGGCGCCCGCCCCTACGCGCTTTACTTTTTTATAAATGCTTGAAAAGAACGATACTACCATCCCGGAACATTCTGGAATTTTTACAAACAAATATCCCCCTGTGCGGTATATTTATATTTACAGGACATCCCTGTTTTTTCTGAAAAGAAATGCATTTTTCACTGTGGGGATAATATCTTTCATATGTGCAAAAGCCTCTTTCGGAGTGACCACGTGTTTTTTGTTTCTGGCTTTGCCTATTTTCTTTTCTTCAGTCAGATTCATTTTGTAGCCTGTGTGGTCTATTTCCACCACTTTCAGCAGATGCTGCACCCAGCTGTCGTTCTGGTGCTTCAGGCTGATTCCGTCTGCTTCCAGGTGCCTGCGGTTATAGGATGAATATTTTTCTATCAGGTTGTAATAGGTAGTGTGCATAATGGTGAGAAACCGGTCTTTTTTCTGTATAATGTCATCCTCTGCCGACAGTGTGAAAGGTGCTCCCCTGCTGCCATAGCATATTTTCCCGTTCACTTCGTCATAATGCAGGACCATAGGTACAATTTCACAGCCTGTTTCCTGTGCCAACCTGAATATACCTGTATTCAGGTCCTGTACCAGCCAGCTGTCTGAATTGTGGCTGTCTGCCCCGTGGAATTCGTCCATTTCACCATCATCAGCAATATTCCAGTAGCCTTCAGGATATATTATAACGTTGCCTCCGTGCTGTATAACAAATTTCATTTTGTCATAGGCGCTTCTGCGGCTGGCTTTGCTGTGGCGGTCAATCATTATAATGCCGTATGCCCACAGACCCAAACCATTCATTGTGTCCAGGGCAATATCTGTGCCGCCAAATACAGTGTATGCGCTGTGGTCTGACACCAGCATACTGAGGATAATATCCTCTTTTTGACGGTGGTTTACTGCAAAAATGCGGCCCTTTCTGCTTTTTGGCAGCGGTATGCAGCTGTCTATAATAAGCCTGTAATCAATATGGTGGCGGTATGCTTTTCTCAAAAGTGGCGAAATTGCCTTGCGCAGATAAATTCCGGACACAGACAAACAATCCTCCACCCTGTGGCTGAGGAGATGTTCTATACTGCGGCTGGTTTTATTTTTTAAATCTGTGCCAATTTTGCCCAGAAAGCTGAAAACAGGATGCATAAATCACCTTTTTGAAATTGATAGGTTAATTATACATAACATCAATGTGGTTGTAAATACCATTTGTTGTAATTTTCAAAATTATATATGTATTTGTGGGATGAAAAAACATAACGTACCACCAATACCATCCATGCCTGTTTGTTATCTCCCCACATCGTCAAAGGGAAGCAGACAATATCACACCAATCATGACCACCAGTTGAACTGGTGGTATGCACAAGCCCTAGAAGGGCATATTA
>CAZYSS010000022.1:0-23976 GCA_964649845.1 uncultured Oscillospiraceae bacterium | reverse complement strand
GAACGACGCTATCGGCAGAACATGGCAGTGTGGTACAATCCAGCTGGATATGCAGATGCCAGAACGTTTTGAACTTGAATATGTTGGCGCTGACGGCGAAAAACACCGCCCAGTTATGATCCACCGTGTTGCTTACGGATCTATCGAACGTTTCATCGGTATCTTGATTGAACACTTTGCAGGCGCATTCCCAACATGGCTTGCTCCTGTACAGGCAGTTGTAATCCCTGTTTCTGAAGCACACAAAGAATACGCTTACGAAGTTCAGAAGAAACTGGACGCTGCAGGCATCCGTGTTAAAGTTGACGACAGAAACGAAAAAATGGGTTACCGTATCCGTGAAAACCAGCTGCAGAAAGTTCCTTACATGCTGGTTGTTGGTGATAAAGAAATCGCTGACGGTGCTGTATCTGTTCGTGCAAGAAAAGAAAATCTGGACGGCGCAATGCCAGTTGCAGACTTTGTTGACTACATCGTAGCAGAAATCAAAGAACGCAGACTGTAATTATTAATATATAATATAAATATTACATTTTGTATGAATTATTCTCCCCCTGTGAAAACAGGGGGGATTTTTTTTTGCGGGTCAGAGAGATGAAAAATTTTTATTTCGGTTGCCTGATATACGCAGACTGTAATCTGTAAAAATCTTTAATTATGATAAAAAAGCTTGAATATTATGGTAATTCTGTGGTAAAATATAGTCCAAGATAAGTGAAAAAGTGTTAAAAACTGACAAAAATCAAAAAATGCGATTTTTTTGAAAAATTTCAATAAAAAAAGTGTTGACTTTTTTGTAGACACTTGCTATAATATAAAAGCTGTCAAGGACAACAGCTTAAAAGGTGAGAGCCATTAGCTCAGTCGGCAGAGCACCTGACTTTTAATCAGGGTGTCCGGAGTTCGAGTCTCCGATGGCTCACCATAAAAACCATCCAGTGGATTCTGGGTGGTTTTTTATTGCGAATTTAGATATACGTGGATATCACCCTTGTCAAGTGAACCACAACAAGCCGCCTGGGTTGGAATACAGGCGGTTTTATTTTTTACATTTCACTTTTTGAAGAATTGTTTTTATATAATATATTTGTTATAATTAACAAAATACATTTTCTGCTTTTTGCAGGTATAAAATTAAGGAGAACAGTATGAAGATTGAAAGAAAACGCCGGATAATATCAATGATTCTGGCTGTGTTCTTTGTATTTATAACCCTGACCAACCTGAACTGGTTTACAAATCAGTATGATTCCCTGGTTGGTTTTATACCGGACAACCACTCCAATGTTATTATGGCAGACCAGTCTGCAAGAATAGATTTCAGGGTAAGCAATGACAATTTTGACTATTGCTATCTGGTACTTACCCCGGATACAGAGCGGGCAGAGCCTACCACAGTTACCATCACAATGATGGCGGATGGGCAGCAGGTTTTTTGCCAGTCATACCAGGGCGGAAATCTGTTTTTAAGTAAATATATAAATATCACACCGGACACAGATATTCCTAAAGGCACACAGTGTTCAATTCTTATCGAGTCTGACGCTGTGGAAGACGGCACCGGCTACCGTTTGCTGCTGGGCAACAGTGTGAAAAATGACATTACGGCCTGGTATTGTGGTGACGCGGAGGAAACTATTCCGTCAAAGCCGGAACTTCATATGATTTATCCGGACCACTTCGGCACAAATACATTTATTGTATATTGCCTGTGTCTGCTGATAATTGTTCTGTTGCCGCTGATACCGAAATTCCGCTTTGAAGAAAAGCTGAACTGGCTGGTATCAGCTGTGGCGTTGCCTGCAAGTTCGCTTATCATCCTTTATTTTATAGAGATTCTTTCAAACAACTCCATCAGATATATACCTTTCAGAGTATTGCTGTGTAATTATATGATTGTGCTGGGGGCTCAATTACTGATTACAGCTCTGACAGGCAGGGCACACATTGCTGTTATACTTACAGCTGTGCTGGGCTTTGCGGCAGGTACAATAAACCACTTTGTGCTTATGTACCGAGGGACAGTTGTGGTGCCGGTTGATGTTATAGCAATGGGCGCAGCGCGGGACGTTATTTCAAACTATACATTCTCCCTGGATATATCCATTATGTTGGCGGCAGCAGTGCTTGCTGCAGGCTGCGTGG
Source organism: uncultured Oscillospiraceae bacterium (assembly GCA_964649845.1). Classification (GTDB taxonomy): domain Bacteria; phylum Bacillota; class Clostridia; order Oscillospirales; family Ruminococcaceae; genus RGIG3102. The sequence continues at coordinate 21,831 of CAZYSS010000022.1, read as the reverse complement.
TTGTATCACGATATAAAACCCAGCTTAAGATTAAAAACCTGATACATGCAGGTATCAGGGCAGTCAGCGGTGCAATTGCTGTGGCGGTTCTGGTGTTTTCCTGCTCAATAGGCTCACGCCGGTGGAGCGGTGCAATAATCTATTTCAAGGAGGCCAATGAATTCGCACGAATGAACGGCTTTTTATACAGCTTTGTGCAGACAATACACAATATGGTTATGGAGCCGCCTGCAGATTATGACGAAGACGCTGCCAGACAGATTATGTCAGGATATACAGGTACAGCAGGAGAAAGTAATGTACGGCCTGACATTATTATGATAATGGGTGAAACCTGGGCTGATTTGTCTATGATAACTGATGTTTCATCCTTTTCACAGGACCCTATGCCTTACCTGCATGCCGTGGCACAGGATGATAATCCAAACACTCTGGTAGGCTCCACAGTGGTGCCTGTGTTTGGCAGTGGCACCTGTAATAGTGAGTTTGAATCTATTACAGGTTTGTCTATGGCAAACTTTTCTGCATATGGATTTCCATATCTGCAGTTTGTGGATGACAGCACACCATCTGTGGCAGAATATCTGCAGCAGATTGGTTACAGAACTTATGCCCTCCATCCGGGTGAAACAGAAACATGGGCCCGTGACAGAGTATATAAATACTTTAATTTTGATGAAATATATTTCCGGGAAAACTTTCCTTATCAGGACCTGCGCCACGAAATGATTTCAGACGGCGCCTGTTTCAACTCTATCCTGGACCTGTTGCCGGAAGAAAGTACAGACAGTCCTGCATTTATCTTCAATGTGACTATACGGAACCACGGTGGCTATTCAAAAAATACAGACTTTGATATCAGGGTACAGGTGGAAAACACAGACGGCAAATACTCTGACGCAGAGAGATTTGCATCCCTTATGCTGTATTCTGATGAAGAACTGCAGCAGTTTATTTCAGAATTGGAAAAACGTGAACGACCTACAGTGCTGGTGATGTTCGGAGACCACCTGCCGTCATTGAGCGATGAATATTTCAGTTATATCCATATGGAACAGGCAGAGACAGAAAATCCACTGGCCAGATATACCACCCCATATTTTATATGGGCAAATTACGATATATCCACAACTGATATTCCGCAGACAGTCAGCAGCAACTACATAGGCCTGATTGCTATGAAACTGGCTGGCGTGCCGCTGAACGGCTGGTATCAGTATCTTGACGAACAGATGGCAAAAACACCTGTTTACAGCCTTTATGGTGTAAAAGATGCCGATGGAAATTTTGTGGACAGCAATCAGTATGATTATCGGCAGGTGCAGTATTCAATGTTCAGAAAAACAGGTATAGTGCCGGAAAGTTTTTATAAATTCAAATAAACAAAAAGACCTTGTCGGCTGACAAGGTCTTTTTTGTTAGTGCACCCGGCGGGATTTGAACCCGTGCCCTTCAGAGCCGGAGAAAATGGAGAGAAATACGAAAATCCCAATAAAATAAAGGGGAAACGGGATTTTCGGGCACAACACGCCGACCATTAGCCGACTAACTGCCCAAAAACAAGTTTTGCAACGATTAATTACTGCGCTAAAACCAGATACAAATACATTTTTTCTACAACAGTTCCCATAACAAGCGGGAAATTGGGACTCCAAAATCGCCAAAACAAGCGATAACAGCTTGGGTAATACTTCCCCAAATTCCCATTTTCCCAGTTGTTTTGCGGCAGGATTAGCAAAAAAATAAAATACAGATTTTTGTAAAATTCACATAAATTATTCCATAAGTAAAATGAAGAGTGAAAGGCGTAGACTTTGTAAGCCTTAAAGAGTGTATAGATACTGCTACACCACAAGGAAAGTTTATGCTAACAGTATTTGGTGCTATGGCAGAACTTGAAAGAGAGAACATCTTAGAAAGACAAAGAGAGGGAATTGCAGTAGCAAAAGAACAGGGCTTATATAAAGGCAAACCTAAAATGAAGATTGATAGAACAGAGTTTGAAGCTGTTGTTAGGGAATGGAGAGCAGACAAGATAACTGCGGTTGAGGCTATGAACAGATTAGGATTAAAGCCTAATACCTTTTATAGAAGAGTAAAGGAATGGGGGCTTTAAAACAAAGAACAGGGAGCGACAAAAGCTCCCTGTTCTAATTTGCTATTCCGCTTTTATATCAATTTCTTCAAATAAAGATGTTTTTGAGGACTTGTTATAATATTGAGACATTTCCAACACCTGATTAACAACCAAAGTAGCTTCTAAATCCTTTATTTCACTAACATCTGTTATGGTGTCTGTTATCATTGCCAAATAGAATTTTGTTTTCTTTTCACTATTCACAATAACAGGCCATGAAGATATTCCATTTTCGGGATTATGATGAACATCAACAGAAAAGCCATTGATACTTACTTGCTTGAATTCAAATTCCAAATCCTTGTCTGTCTTGTTCTCGATAATCATAGCTAAAGTAGGTACTTCTTTATCAGAATTTCCACTTTCTTTTCGAAAACTTCTATCAGTTATTGTAATCTTATAGTTTTCATTATCAACAACAACTGTTTCAGATACTTTTGTGCTCTGGCTTTCTCCTCCGCCACAAGCACAGAGAGAAGCACACATAATAGTCGCTAACAGTAATGCTAACACTTTTTTCATGATTATAATCCTTCCTTTTCTTTTGGATATTTAATGTACTTTTCATTCTAACACTTAAAATGACCACTGTCAATGTCGCTACGACTTTTTAGGCAAGTTTATTATTTGTTTCATTGCCCCTACAATATATAGAAAAAGGGGGTAATACCTATGAAAGAAGAATATAGAGAACAATATAGAAAGTTTGGACTTAATGTGGTCTACTATAGAAAGATGTTAAGAATAACTCAACTACAGTTAGCAGAGTTATTGGATATACAAAGAAGCCACATAAGTGCTATAGAGTTAGGGAATGTAGGTGTTTCTTTTGACTTGGTTTTCAAAATGTGTGAAGTATTTAATATCAAGCCAAAAGACTTATTTGATTTTAGAGATTAGGAAACCGAAGTATAAAACAAAATTACTCTTGCTAGGACAGAAAGCCACCCCAGAGCATAATCCAGAACTAAAAATTTAATATTCCCGAAATATACCCCCTATGCCCCTCTTTTATTCTTTACAAGGGCAACACTTATTAAATCATTATAAGGATTTTGTAACCTCTGCCTCGACGTTCTTTCGTCAAACCTTCAGCTCCTTCTTCCAGGTATATGCGTTCCCGCATTTGAATCTGTTTATGATAGTTGTGTTCTTGCCCTTTGGATATATCCCAATATTTTCGCACTGTCTCATAATAGCCTTATTTTATCTATCATTTATTGTTTCCTTTCGTTTCTGTCCGGAACAGAATTTCCGGAATTACAGAATATATCGCAGTTAGCACAAGCTAACATATGATTTTATAAAAAAGCACAGGTGATAGCTACCCTGTGCTAACTGTATATATTACATTTATTTTCAGTTTAAAAGTCAACCAAAACAATAGGTAATTGACGCCTCTAACTATTTTCCTTGATATAACAAAAACAGACAGGTCCGGGGGATCACCCAAGAGCCTGCCTGTTTTTCTGTATATGAGGATTTATGACTTGATGATTTCTTTTGTGCCTTTGCCATTTTCCAGACGGACAATGGCTGTGCAGTCTGTCAGTGTGGATGGGCGGTGGGATACCAGCAGCACCATCTTGTCTGCACACTGTTCGCGCAGGGTTTTCAGCAGTTCTTTTTCGTGAAGAATATCCAGACTGCTGGTTGGTTCGTCCATTACAATTACATCAGGGTTGGTAATCATTGTACGGGCTATGCCTATGCGCTGTTTTTCGCCACCGGACAGTCTGCTGCCCATATTGCCCATTTCTGTTTCATATCCCTGTGGCAATGTGGTGATAAAGTCGTGGATGCCTGCACGTTTTGCGGCAAGGACAATTTCCTCCATTGTAGCATCCGGCTTGCCTATGGCAATATTCTGTGCAATACTGCCGCTGAACAGGAAGGTATCCTGCTCCAGCACGGCAATGCGGCTGTGCATTTCATCCGGGTCAGTATCACGGATGTCCACACCGTTTATCAGTATTTCCCCGCGTCTTACATTCCAGAAATGCAGCAGCAGGCGCAGTATTGTGGATTTGCCTATACCGCTTTCCCCTACAATACCGATTTTTTCGTTACCTCCGACTTCCAGATTGAAGCCGTCCAGAATTTTCTTTTCTTCATCTGTATAATAAAATTCCACATTTCTGAATTCAATTTTTTCTATTTTACCCACTTTTACAGGGTTTTCAGGTTTTGTAACCTCCGGCACTGTATCTTCCAGAGTAAACACGCGTTCAGCTGCGGCATAGGTTTCCAGCAGGCTGGAAACCACCATTGTCAGAGACTGTGTGGATGAGAAAGAGGCTGTGGCCATAAATGAGATGATGATTGTGCCTGCAGGGTTTGTGGTGCCCTGTGCGGCAAGGTAGCTAGCCACGCCGATAATGGCAATACGTGCCAGATAAACAAAGAATGTAGGTGCGCTGGACACCAGCTGTTTGTGCAGTGTCAGCCCATGGGCGGCACGGTTTACCTTGCTGTTTGTTTCCAGCACCATATCCAGACGCTTCTGACCAAAGTCAAACACCTGAATATCTTTCAGACCGTAGATGCTTTCCAGAACCTGTGATTTCAACTTGCCCAGATGTACGCGGTAGTCAACACCCACATTTCTGCCCAGTTTTACAGAAACCAGCGGGAAAATAACACTGATTACCAGATAGATTGGCAGCAGCACCAGTGCAAACAGTGGATTTACGCTGAAAGCAATGGCCAGTGTGGTACAAGGCAGAATAACAACCGTAAACATAGGACCTATGGTATGGGCAAAGAAAAATTCTATTGTTTCAATATCAGAAACAGCAATGTTCATAATATCGCCTTTTTCTCTGTCCATCAGACAGGCGGGGGCCAGTCTGCGTATAACGTTGAACAGGTCCACGCGCATATATGCCAGCAGGCTGTATGCACCTGCGTGGGATACCACACCTTCTGTGTAGCGGCAGGCCACAATCAGCACAGCGCACAGCGCCATCAGACCGCCGTACATAAATGCACTGCCGTCCATATAGCCTGCTGCATTCAACAGCAGCATTGCACCAAAGCCCATCAGGCCCATCTGGGACAGATTACCTATAATGCTGGCCAGGGTAGAGATTATAAGTTCCTTTTTTACCGGGGCAGCGATTTTCAGCAGTCTTACAGTCATTTCGCCTATGGAATATTTAAACTTTTTAGCCATTGAAAACACTCTCCTCTCCCTGTTTTTCCAGCAGTGCCTGTTCTTTTACCAGCTGGCTGTACAGGCCATCATTCGCCATCAGCCGGCTGTGGTTGCCGCTTTCGGCTATTTCACCTGCAGACAGCACATAGATTCTGTCTGCATTTTCTATGGTGGACAGGCGATGGGAAATGATAATCAGCGTTCTGGTCTGTGCCAGTTCGTTGATGCAGTTCCATATTTCCCTTTCACTGTCCATATCAACGCTGGAGGTTGATTCATCAAAAATAATATATTCAGCCTTGCACAGCAATGCCCTTGCAATGCCTATTTTCTGTCTCTGACCGCCGGACAGCTTGCCGCCTGCATCCCCCACCTGTGTGTTCAGCCCCTCAGGCTGTGCCTTTACCCAGTCAGCAAGGCGTACGTCTGTCAGGGCTTCCATCAGTTCTTCATCTGTGGCGTCAGGTGCAGCAATGCGCAGATTTTCCGCCACTGTGCCACTGAACAGACTTACTGCCTGTGGCACCATAATAATCTTTTTGCGTAGTTCATTTGGTCTTATGGATGTATAGTCCCTGCCTTCGATGGTGATTCTGCCTTCCTTAAGGTCAAAGAATCTCATCAGCAGGCCGGCAATTGTGCTCTTGCCACAACCGGACAGACCAACAAGAGCGGTTACTTTGTCTTTTTCTATATCAAGGGAAACACCTTTCAGCGCAGCTGTTCTGCCTTCATAGGAGTAAACCGCATTTTCTATGCGAATGCCATTGAACGGCTTTTCATCCACAGGAATATCCGGATTGTAGGGTCTTGTGGTGTCAATCTGCAGCAGCTTTTCCACCTTGTCTGCGGCGGCCACACCTGTCAGCGCAGAGTGTGTGGCGTTCATCAGACCTCTCAATGAACTGAAAAAGCTGTGGGACAGCAGCAGAACCATAAGAGCGCCGCCAAAATTCAGCCGGCCTGTTATCAACTGATGGAATGCCAGCACAACAGCCAGCACCACTGTGGCATAAATCATACCGTCTGTCAGCAGGAAGGATGAAAAGTTTACAACCATCACATCCATAACCTTTTTGTTGAAATCAAAGGATTTTTCGCTTAAAACCTCTGTTCTGGCATCGTCCTGACCATACAGCTTCAGCGTTGTCAGCCCCTGTACGCTTTCCAGATAGTAGCCTGTCAGATTTTCAAGGCTTTTCCAGTATTCTGTTTTCTTTTCATCAATCTTTTTGCGGAACACATTGTTTATCGGCACAATGATAACCGCTACCACCAGCAGGATAAGTGCTGTCAGCGGAGAATACTCTCTGATGCGGCCATAAAGATAAAACGGTGCTATCAGACAGTAGATAAGCCCCGGCAGGTATTTGCTGTAATACACCTGCATAGATTCAACAGCGTCAACACTGGCTGTGATAGCAGATACAGGGCCTATTTTTTCAATGTTGCCCACATCCAGGTCCAGCGCTTTGGCAAAAATATCTGCACGCAGGCTCTGTCTGGCCTTGGCAGTGCAGCGGTGTTCGGCTTCCCCTGTCAGCAGTTCAGATACCAGCATCACAGCGGCTGTCAGCAGTGCAGACATAATGGCATTGCCTGCATCAGCAACCGTCAGTGACGGAGAAGCAATATTGCCCAGAAAGCCGGAGATAATCTGTGCAAACCGGGCTGTACCCACAAGGGTAATCAGTTTCAGCCCCACTATCACAGATATCCAGCCCCATAAGCCTCTGGACATACGGATAAGAGTTTTGTTCAGCAGTAACATAGTGGTTTCCTCTTTTATAAAACAATTTGGTTAGCTTTCGCTAACTGATAATCAGTTTAGCACTGTTTTTACTGTTAGTCAATCGGTAAATTGAAGAAATCAATGGGTAAAATCTGCTTTTTCCAGTTTATTTCAGTTGACAAATAAACCATTACAGGCTTATAATCCAGATATGGTTAGCAGGCGCTAACCATAAAAAACAACCAAAGCGTGACACTATGACAGATGAAAAGAAAAACGTATTTATAACTAAAAGCAGGAAAGAAATCATGCCAGACGGCGGTATCAGGACATATGTGCTGACAGAGGAAGGAGATATGCGGCAGACAAAATACTGTGTATTTCCCGGCATAAACCTGTTTTACAACGATATACATATTTCTCACAGCTATGGCAAGGCAAAGTCGGGGCTGGACAATATATTTGAAATAAACCATTGCCGCGAGGGCAGGCTGGAGTGCCATGTGGGGGATGAATATTTCTACATAGCACCTGGGGATATTTCAATGCACCTGATACACAACGTGGACAGGCGGGAAAGTTTTCCCACCAGCCATTACCACGGTGTAACTGTTCAGATTGACCTGAATAAATGCCCTGCCTCCCTGGCGGAATTTCTGCCGGATATAAACGTAAAACCTGCACAGATAGCAGAAAAATTCGGCTTGTCAGACAAAAATTTTTATATTCTTCGCCGGATGCCTGAAATAGAGCATATATTTTCAGAATTGTATAAAGCTCCTGAAACTGTGAGAAAAGGGTATTTCCGCCTGAAAATACTGGAGCTGATGCTGTTTCTTGATGGTATCAATCCCATTGCAGGGCAAAGCGAAGCGGTGTCAATATCCAGTGTGCAGGTAAATATCGCCCACGAAATAAGCATATATATAAACGCCAATCTGGACAAAAAACTGACATTGCAGCAGCTGTCAGAAAAATTTGAAATATCGGTTTCCTATATAAAGAATATATTCAATGCGGTGTATGGAATGAGCGTTACAAAGTATATACGCAGCCAGCGAGTAGCCCGGGCCGCCAGCCTGCTGGAAAAAACTGACAGGACTGTGCTGGATATATCCGGTCGGCTGGGGTATGAAAACAGCAGTAAATTTGCGGCTGCTTTCCGCAGTGTGATGGGAGTAAGCCCTGCCCAATACAGAAAAAGAGGCTTTAACAGCAGAAAAGAGGATGTCTGATACAGGCATCCTCTTTGTGTCTGTATGGAGTGAAAAAATATTTTTTGGAGTAGAAAGCAATGTTATGGATTGATATACTGTAAAGGTATCCCACGGGATGCATTTTATTTTAAGTGCCGATTAGCATACGCTAACTACATATAAAGACAGGAGGATATATATTGAGAAAAATAGCTATATATGGCAAAGGCGGTATTGGTAAATCAACTACCACATCAAACCTTTCCGCTGCCCTTGCCAACAAAGGATATAGAGTAATGCAGATAGGCTGCGACCCTAAAGCAGACTCTACCAAAAATCTGATGAAAGGCAAGAGAATTCCTACTGTTCTGGAACAGATAAAGGCAAAAGGCGAAGACCTGACACTGGAAGACATAGTGTTTGAAGGCTATGCCGGTGTGCTGTGTGTGGAGTCCGGCGGTCCTACACCGGGTGTGGGCTGTGCAGGCAGAGGCATTATCTCCGCTTTTGAAAAGCTGGAAGAACTGGACGCCTTTGGCAGATACAAGCCGGATATTGTTATATACGACGTTCTGGGTGATGTTGTATGCGGTGGCTTTGCAATGCCTATCCGCGGCGGCTATGCCAGGGATGTATATGTAGTTTCATCTGGTGAAATGATGTCACTGTATGCAGCCAACAATATTGCGGCGGCTATACGCAACTTTGGCAAAAGAGGCTACGCCCAGCTGAAGGGCCTTATCCTCAACGCCAAAAACATTGAAAATGAAATTGAAATTGTAAACAAGGCGCTGGAAGAAATCGGCACAACAATGGTGCAGTATATACCACGCTCTCCTGAAATTCAGGAAGCTGAAAATCAGGGCGGTACAGTGTTTGAATTCCTTACAGATTCACATATGCAGTCTGTTTACAATCAGCTGGCAGATAAAATTATCAGCCAGGAAGAATAAATCTATACACAGGAGAAATTACTATGAAAAAATTTTTATCACTTATGCTGGCTCTTGTAATGTCAGCCAGCCTTTTCACAGCCTGCTCCACACCTGATGCAGACACAGAAATAGAAACAACAAAATTCACTCTTACATACCCTGAATCCATGACAGCACAGGGCTATGAACCACTGGTGCTGGATGAAGTGCCATCAAGAATTGCATGCACATCCACATCCCCTGTTCTTACTCTGGATGCTATGGGCGCATCCCTTATCGCTATCCCATCTTCCACAGCTACAAAACATATTGTGGATGCAAACCCTGACATGGCAATTCTGAAAAGCCTGATGAGCGATGAGTTCAACATTGAAGATGTGGTTGCACTGAATCCTGACCTGGTTATTCTGTCAGCTTCTTACAAGGATTCCCATGGTGCCACACTGGAAAGCCTGGGCATCAATGTTTACTATCAGGCAGCAGGCCACGGCGTTTCCTATGAAACAGTAAAAGAAGAATCCCTTTGTCTTATTGATGCATTTGCAATTGATGAAGAAAGCAACGCAAAAGCCGAGACACTGAAACAGAGCTTTGCAGATATTGAAGACAAATGTGAAACACTTGCAGCAGAAAATGCCGGTAAAAAAATCATGGTTCTGCAGGCTGGTGGCCCAACACAGGTTTACGGCCAGACATCCGGCGGTACACTGGGCTCTATGCTGAATATGCTGGGCTTTGAAAACGTATCCGACTCCACAGCTGCAGCTTCAATGTTTGCAATCGACTATGAAACAGCACTGGTTGACCAGCCTGAAATGCTGGTTGTTGTGGGCTCCGGCGAGGCCGCTGATACAAAAACACTGATGGGTCAGATTATTGATTCCAACCCTGCATACTGGAACGCTATGACAGCTGTAGCTGAAGAAAACATTATGTATCTGGGCAGAGAATACATTGCTGTATACGGCATCGGCTATGTGTCAGCACTGGAAACTCTGGCAACAGAAGTAGAAACATTTTACGCAGAATAAGGGTAAAGTATGGCAAAAAAGCTTAAAAGAAACCGGGGCAGCGTAAAGCTGCTCCGCGTTGGTTTATTATGGACTTTTCTGATAGTGCTGATAACAGCACTTTCGCTTATAGCCGTGAATATAGGCAGCGTCAAGTTTCCTGTATCACAGATTTTTAAATCTGTATTTTCTGACCGGTCTGTCCTTACAGATGAACAGACAGTCATCAGAACTATTGTTATGAACCTGCGCCTGCCCCGCGTGATTATAGCCATCCTCATAGGTGCCTGCCTGTCCGCATCAGGGGCACTGCTGCAGGCGGTTATGCGCAACCCGCTGGCAGACCCGGGTTCCATAGGTGTTTCAGCCGGTGCAGGTACAGCGGCTATTACAGTACTGCTGATTTTCCCGAATATGACCACCGCCCTGCCTGTGTTTGCGTTTGTGGGGGCGGCCTTTGCCTGTGTGCTTATCTATCTGCTGGCATGGCAGGACGGCGTAAGCCCTGTGCGAATTATTCTTGCAGGTGTGGCAATCAACTCTGTGCTGGGTGCTTATAACTCCCTTTTACAGCTGATGAACAGCGACAATCTGACAGGTGTACTGGCATTTATGAACGGCAGTCTGGCAGGTATGTCCTGGACACACGTGCGTACTATAATTATCTATTCAATACTGGGTATTGCTCTGGCTATGCTGTGCATCCGTCACGCCAACGCCCTGCAGTTAGGGGATGAAATGGCAAAAAACCTGGGTGTACGTGTAAACGCCGCCAGAATTGCCCTGTCTGCTGTATCTGCCTTTCTGGCAGCAGCCACTGTATCGGTGGTTGGCATGATAAGCTTTGTGGGGCTGGTGGTGCCGCATATTTCCCGTATGCTGGTAGGCTCTGACTACAAGGTAATGCTGCCTACATCTGTACTGATGGGCAGTGTGACTTTGCTGGTGGCAGACACCATAGGCCGCACCATAGTGCCAGGTATGGAAATACCTGTAGGGATAATTATGTCTGTGTGCGGTGGTCCTTTCTTCCTGTATATGCTGAGAAAGAGAGGTAAATACAATGAAGGCTGATAACAACACAATCAAGGTTCATCTGGTGGCCGATTCTCTGGAAATCGGCTACGGTGACCACATAATAGTGGAAAATATGGATGTGGAAATACGCAAAGACCGCATCACCACCATCATCGGGCCAAACGGCTCCGGCAAATCCACTGTGCTGAAAGCAATCACACGCCTTATCCGCTATCAGAAAGGCAGTGTACTGCTGGACGGCACAGATATTCTGTCTATGAAGCCAAAGGAATTCGCACGCATTATCGGAGTGCTGCCACAGGTGCACAGCGCCCCTGCTGATTTCAGGGTAAAGGAGCTGGTAAGCTACGGCAGAATGCCGCATCAGAAACTGCTGTCAGGACTGAATGCAGAGGACGAAAGAATTATAAAATGGGCAATGGAGGCCACAGGCACATGGCAGTTCAGGGACAAATCCATTTTTGAAATATCCGGCGGTGAACGCCAGCGCGTATGGATTGCCACTGTTCTGGCACAGCAGCCTGAAATACTGTTTCTTGACGAGCCTACCACTTATCTGGACATAGCACACCAGCTGGACACAATGGCTCTGGTAAAAAGACTTAACAGAGAAACAGGCATTGGTGTGGTTATGGTGCTCCACGACCTTACACAGGCTCTGGAGATAAGCGACCACATAATCGTTATCAAAAACGGCAGAAAATACAGTGAGGGCACGCCACAGCAGGTTATCACCCCGCAGATGATGAAGGATGTGTACGATGTGGACTGTGACATCATTACTGTTCCCGGCAGGGAGAAACCGCTGATAGCATACAAACAATTGGTATAATGGAGATATATGATATGGGTTTAAACGGCAATGAAATGATAGACAGAATGAAGCGTTTAAGTCAGGTATCCAATATGAAACAGGTAAAGCCTCTTTCATACGCACTTTTCCCGGGCTATCACTGCCCGCTGATGGGTGCTATGCTGACCATAAAGGAGATAGACAACTCTGTGATGGTGGTAATAGGTCCTGACGAATGCGCTTACTATACAAAAATGGCCACATCCGGCGGCAATATGAAGGCCAACGGCTGTGAAATAGTATCTGTTGTTCTTGACCAGCATGACGTTACTTTCGGCTGTCAGGAAAAAATGGATGAAGCTTTTGAAGAACTGATGGAAGAGTACAATCCACAGGCGGTATATCTGGTAACCACCTGTGTGGTTGAAGTTATTGGTGACGATATTGACGCTATGGCACGGGGGTATTCCCGCCAGTATGGTCTGCCTGTAATTGTGGTGCACGCAGAAAACTTCAAGACAGACGACCATCTGCCAGGCATAGAACACACAATGGACGCCAGCATTGACATAATGGAAAATCAGGAAATCACCGACACTGTAAATGTGCTGGGGCTGCGTCTGGGAGATTTTACAAAATCAGAAGCCTACCGCTTTATAGCTGAAAGCGGCACATCTATAGCTATGATGCTGCCGGGCAAATCCTCTGCACAGCAGATTAAAACTGCGCCACAGGCAAAATGCAATATTGTGGTGCATCCTGTGGGCCTGCCGCTGGCAAAGGAAATGAAAGAAAAATTCGGCACACCGTATGTGGTGTTTGAGCGCTACAGCGACCCGGACAGAATTTATGACTGTTATAAACAACTGTTTGAAAAACTGGAAAAACCGCTGCCACAGCAGATTGATGCACTGTATGCCGCCGCAAAGGAAAAAACAGACAGCGCACAGCAGGCACTCTGCGGTAAAACATATATCAGCGGCAACACAGCTTTGTGCAATTATGAATTACACTTGTTCCTTGCAGACAAACTGGGTATGACACCGCTGCTGCTGCAGATTTCTGACCTTGATCCAGACAGTGATGACTTCAGGGCACAGCTGCTGAAAAAGCGGGACCCTTATGTCACAAGAGCCGCAAACATCGGTGCAATGCAGTACCTGTACCCGATTCTGAAACCGGATTTCAATATAGGTGCAGGCAATTCTGTGGAAATGCGCAGAAACGGCATTACAACAGTGCGTATGATGGGGGCATACAATACTCTGGGTTTTGAAGTGTCTGACCTTGTTATCCGCGCCTTTACAATGGCAGAAAAAGAATCACAGATGATGAAAAACGGAGGTATGCACAGATGAGCTTATGTAGATTTTACCCTGCTCCATCAGACAGGATGGCTATTATCTGGTCACTTATGCCTGTAAAAAACGCAATTGTTCTGGAATACGGCCCTGCCGGCACAACACACTTTGGCGGCGGTCTGTACAGCTCTTTCGGCATTGAACTGGGCAAAACATTGTACACTACTCACATCAGCGAAGATGATGTAATTATGGGTGATGTTTCCCGTCTGGAAAACGCCATCCGTGAAGTTGACGCCGCATATAATCCGGAAATTATCTTTGTGGTGGCATCTGCAGTTATTGCAGTTATCGGCACGGATATTGCCGGTGTATGCCGGTATATGCAGGATGAAGTGAATGCGCGCCTGATTTCCTTTGAAGAAGGGGGCTTCCGCGGCGATTACACCTACGGACTGAAATCTGTTTACCGTATGCTGGCAAAGGAAGTGGTGCAGCCAGCTGATGAGAAGGAAAAGGTTTTCAATATCCTTGGGGCGTCTCTGGGTGCCTGGCGTATGCGTAGCGATGTGTGGGAAATACAGCAACTGATGAAAGAAGCCTTCGGCTGGGACTGCCATTTTACAATGGGCATGGAATGTGCTGTTGAAGACATTGAAACCGCTGGCAAAGCATCAGTAAATCTGGTTATCAGAAACGAAGCAGTGCAGGCAGCTGAAATAATGAAAGACAAATGCGGTACACCTTATGTTTACGGAGCGCCATATGGCTACAAGGGTACTCTGGAATGGCTGAAAAAGATTTCACAGGTTATTGGACAGGAAATCAACCCTGTCGTGGTAAAACGTCTGGAAGAAAAAATCAGACGTCTTATGCCTATGGGTGGTCCTATGGCTATGGGTCTGACAAGAGAAAAGCCAAAAGCATATCTGCAGGCTGACTATGACACCCTGCTGGGCTTTAAACAGGCAATGACCGAGCTGGATATAGACGTGACCGGTATGATATGCAGCCACAGCCTGAAAAGCATTGAAGCAGCTGATACGCAGATTAAGCATTATCCAAAGGAAAAGGACAGAATCAATCTTTTCAAATCACTGAAAAACCGGTGGTGCCTTGGCAGTGAAGAAATGGAAAGATACTGCGGCGAGGTCAACTGCTTTACACTTATCAGCGCACCTTTTGTTTCCCGTTCACAGACAGCAACACACCTGCCATTTGTGGGAGAAAAAGGTATGGACCGGCTGGTTGAATTAAAAAATGAACTTAATAAAAAAATCAATATATAATCCAACAGGGATGCGGTTCTATGCTGTATCCCTTTTGCCATAGATACAGTAAAAAAGAAAAGGATATTAAAATGAAAAAAGAAATAACATATGTCAATCTTACTGTTGCAGCAGGACAAAAAGTGCAGGGAATGACTCCTGTATACGATGTGTGCCATTTGCCTGTGACTGTAATAAACGGAGCACATGAGGGAGAAACCCTTCTTATAACAGCAGGCATTCACGGCGGCGAATATCCTTGTATAGAAGCCGCCACACAGTTGGCAAAGAAAATCAACCCTGCTGATGTGAAAGGGCAGATAATCATAATCAATTGTGTCAATATGGCCGGTTTTTACGACAGGGTGTCATATATTTCCCCTCTTGATGGCAAAAACCTGAATCGCCTTTTTCCCGGGGATGAAAGTGGTACAGCAGGTGACAGACTGGCATATTTTATTACCGAGAACTATCAGAAACGCGCAGATTATTATCTGGATCTTCACGGCGGGGACATACACGAAAAGCTGCCGCCATATGTTTACCGCCCGGGTGTTGGCGAAAACAGATCAGCTCTTGACAAAGCATATCAGATGGCAAAGTATATCAATGCGGAGTTTATGGTGAAATCCAAATCAACCACAGGCGCCTATAACAGCCGGGCTATTCTGGGTATACCATCCCTGCTGATTGAACGCGGCTGTCAGGGCGTATGGGACCAGCAGCAGGTAGATGATTATATCTATGATGTGTGCAATGTTATGAAATATCTGGGTATTTTGGAGGGACAGCCTGTTCTGCCTGCTGTGCCGGCAGCAGAAATGACTGACGTTATTTATCTGGACAGCGATACAACGGGTATGTGGCACCCTTTGGCGGACATAAGGGAAAAGGTTTATCGGGGCAAAAAAATAGGTTATATTACTGATATATTCGGCAATGTAATCAAGGAATATTTTGCACAGTTTGATGCCACTATATTGTACATAGCCACTTCACTGGCTATAACCGAAGGCACTGCTATAATTACATACGGCAAGTGACAGCAGAAAACACAGCTTTACCGCTGTGTTTTTTACTGATTATTGACTGAATTCAAGAACAGAACTATAACAGTAAGTAGAAGCTAACTGTTATCGTAAGAGGTAAAACATGAAAAACAAACAGAAAGACTTTGTGAAACTGTCTGAAAAATGGTTTGACAATCAGGCCAGAACCTATGATGAAACAGACACCATACTTTATTCAAAATACGGCAAAATAAGCTGTAAAAATATTTATGATTATCTGGCAAACAAAAAATATGACACCCTGCTGGATGTGGGCTGTGGCACAGCATATCTGATTGACCTGCTTGCACGGACACACAGCGCCAAACACATCGGGCTGGACCTTTCCTCTGAAATGATAAAGCAGGCACAGGCCAAGAACATACCGGATACAGAATTTGTGGTTGCCCGTTCTGACGCTATGCCTTTTGCAGACAACAGCTTTGATGTTGTCACCTGTTCCCAGAGTTTTCACCATTACCCTGACACAGACAAGGCCCTGCAGGAAGCACTGCGCGTGCTGAAGCCGGGTGGATTATACATCCTGTCTGACACAGGTGTGGGCTTTTTCAAAGATTTTGGTGTGATGATAGACAATTTTGTCTACAGATATTTCAGCAAAACAGGAGACTGCAATGTGTCCTATCTGGAAAAATCCATACGTGATTTGGAGCGCAACGGCTTTGAAATTATAAAAGGCGAAAATATAACCGCCTTTATCTATACAATCGTAGCAAGAAAGAAGTGATTTTATGACACTGGCAGAATTGAACGTAAAAGCAGAATGGGAATATTACAACACAGTTGCCCCTTTCAGAACCTTTGTGATTGACGGCTATGAAATGTAATACTGCTATTATCAGAAAGAAAAAGCCAGGGCAACCATTGTTGTCCTGGCTGTCGGTTCATGGCTGGCAGACGGCTTTTTCCTGTTTCTGCGCAGTCTGATAGACAGATATTCCCTTATCAAGATACCATATCCCCTGTTCTGCAATGACAATAACCGGACAGCCGATGCCATTGCAGAACTGACTTTCCGGGGTATGAAACGCCATGTAGGTATTATAAGCGAAGAAAATGAGGCATATCACTTTCCTGTTCAGAATTCTATCTTTTCACCAGTTGGTCAGCTGCAATAAGCCAGCGTTTCGACACATTGTCGTGATGGCCGCCATCATCAACGGTCACACTGGTTTTTTTATTGGTCTTTCTGATTGTTTCGAATGTCAGCTGTGAGCGTTCTACCATCTGCCCCTGAGCTGAGATTTTGCCCTTGCCCTCATTTTCACCATACATCATTATAAATTCAATATCTGCTTCTACAGGTGTGTTTTCGGCAATAAACTCATCCCAGTTCGGATACCAAAAAGAGCCGGAAACTGACACAATCTTTGAAAAAACAGCCGTTTTGTATCCTGCATAGGTTGACAGTAAACCGCCAAGGGAGTAACCGGCAAGTACATTTACAATATTCAAAACAGCACCGCTGTGTTCAGCTACGGCAGCCGATACAGCAGGGATAATATCTTTTTCGACATGAGAGATGAATTCATCACCTTTACCGCCAAAATCAGGAAAATGACCGACAAGAGAATCTGCTTCCCATGGAGTGTAATCATTTATTCTGTTTTTGCCGTTAAGGGATACCAGAACAGGTGGATTTACAATATTGTTGTCTGTATAATATTCTGCCAGCAGAGAGGTGAATTTTTCTCCGTCAAGAACATATATAACCTGCACAGAGGTGTTTACAGTTTCAGGTATATATAATTCAATATTTTCAGATGATAATAAGTTCAAGGTTGTCTTCAGGTACATTGTCTTCCTTTCCTGCACGGTTTCTTTCGTTTTTCAGATAACTTGGTGCAAAACCATAATGTTTTTTAAATAATCGGCTGAAATATAATGCATCGGAATAACCCACAAGCTCAGCGGTTTCATTTACTGAGTGTCCCTGTGATAATAATTCAGCCGCTTTTTTAAGTCGTATCAGAATCAGATAATCTATGGGACGTATGTGAAACCGCTTTGCAAACATGTAGGATAAATGGGACTCATTCATACTAAAATTATCAGCAATCTTTTTGAGCGTAAGTTTTTCTGCAAAATTTGCGCGGATGTATTCGGCCACAAGAACTGCCTGGTAGGCAGAATCATTATCTGCAGTAGGCAAAAATAGTTTCATAATCAGCTGTTTGGCCAAAACATCACGCTGCATAAATTCGTCCCAGTTCCTGACATAACATATATTTTGCAAAACGGGAATCAGCTTTTTTACCGCTGTATTATCCTTTATGGAAATGGCGTACAAAGTGTTCATCCAATTGGTTTTTGAATCCCATATATTGTCAGCGTCATAATAAATATTCAAATGTACAAAGGGTTCGTTGCCCATTACTTTAAAAGTCAGCAGATGTCCCGGTGCACCGTTTACCACATATCCCTCTCTGGCGAAAAAGTTTTTTTTGCCAAAGCTGATAATGGCATTTCCGCTTAATGGTATGATAAATGCACTGTGGGTGGTAGGATAGCTTAACTCGTCGCCGGGATATTTGGTTTGCTGTGAAACATTTGTAATAACGTAATTTCTTTTTGTGTATTCATTTTTCAGGGATGCTTTACTCATAGAAATCTCCGTGTTATATAGTTAGCGTATGCTAATCAAAAAACAGTATATCATAAAAACTTCCCTTAGTAAATCGAAAAAAGTGAAACAAATGGATGAAAATTTAAATAATTGTCCATATTTTATGTAATTATGCATTGATAAAAATAAGATATATGTGTATAATTCGGTTAGCACCAGCTAACCCAATCTGAAGGAATAACAATGAAAAAGAAACTTGAAAAAAACTTTACAGTATTTATGCTGTTTATGATAATAGCATTATTTATATCTGTTGTAGTCACATGCTGTATGGGAGCAGTAAAGATACCTGTGGCAGACACATTTAAAATCCTGACACACAATCTTTTCGGCATTTCCCATTCAGGTATGGAAGAACTGATGGCAAGTTCTGCAAACAGTATTATCTGGAAAATCCGTTTCCCGCGCATACTGTTGGGTATAGCTGTTGGAGCAGGGCTATCTCTGTGTGGCGTTGCAATGCAAGCCACCGTACAGAATCCACTTGCAGAGCCATATATCCTTGGTATTTCATCCGGTTCATCGCTGTTTGCCACATTTTCCATATTTCTGGGCTTCAGCAGCTTCAGTCTGTTTGGCGTACCGGCAGTTTCAATATGGTCCTTTATAGGTGCATTACTGGCATCGGCAGCAGTAATACTGCTGGCCTCATCAGGCAGTAAAATCACATCTGCGAAACTGATACTGTCCGGTTCAATAATAAACGCCCTTTGTTCAGCTTTTTCAAACTTTATTGTAACAGTTGCAGCAGATGCAGAAGGTATGCTGACACTTAAATTCTGGACAATGGGGTCACTGACAAGGGCGAATTGGAACAATATATGGTTCCCTATTATTGTTGTAGCCTGTCTATGTGTTCTGTATATGGTTCTTGCCAGACCTTTGAATGTGTTGCTTGTAGGCGATGAAGCTGCTATCACATTGGGAATCAACCTTCCCTTTTACAGAAAGCTGTTCCTTACCACATCAGCACTTGTTACAGGTGTTATGGTTGCAACCTGCGGCATTATTGGCTTTGTGGGACTTATTGTGCCACATGTAATGCGTGCTGTTATAGGTGCAGACCATCGCAGACTGGTACCGGCAAGTGCAGTAAGCGGTGCTTTGTTTATGCTGTGGGCAGATGCCCTTGCCAGAACAATTATCCCTAATACAGAACTGCCTATTGGTATTCTCACATCATTGGTGGGCGCACCTGTATTTGCATACATTATGATCAAAAAGAATTACCGGTTCAAAGGTTAGAGGGGTACAGATGGAGCTTGTTGTAAAAAATATCTGTGTTGATATTGATAAAAAACCAATAGTAAAAAATGTATCTCTGCATGTAAAAGAGGGGCAGTTTGCAGTTCTTCTGGGGCCAAACGGCAGTGGTAAATCCACATTGCTGAAATCAATCTATCGCACAATGCCTTACAAAAGCGGCACCGTATTGATAGACAACAAAAATACAAAGGAAATAGGCTATAAGGAATTTGCGGCAAATGTAGCTGTTGTCAGCCAGTTTTCAAACATAGCATTTGAATTTTCCGTAGAGGAAATAGTGCTTATGGGCAGAACGCCCCATATTGGTCTTATGGGGAAAGAAACCGCAGAGGACATAAAAATTGTGGCAGATGCATTGGAAATGGTGGGTATGTCCCGCTTTGCACACAGAAGTTTTGCCACATTATCCGGCGGCGAAAAGCAAAGAGTACTTCTTGCCCGTGCATTGGCACAGAAACCTGAACTGCTGATTCTGGATGAACCAACAAACCATCTGGATATACGTTATCAGCTGCAGGTTTTATC
The DNA here is from genome assembly GCA_964649845.1 of uncultured Oscillospiraceae bacterium. GTDB lineage: Bacteria > Bacillota > Clostridia > Oscillospirales > Ruminococcaceae > RGIG3102. Next base: position 1,777 of record CAZYSS010000022.1, on the reverse strand, counting down.
GGTAGTGAAGAAAACAGGAATCAGCTGTCTTGCGGCATTGCACGACCTTAACCTTTCCGCACAGTATGCAGACTATATCTACCTGCTGAAAAGCGGTGAGATAGTGGCAGAGGGTGTTCCTGAAGCTGTGTTGAACAAAGACACCATACGTAATGTTTATGGTGTTGAAAGCAGCATTTTAAAATCAGAAAATGATGGCAGCCTGGTAATCAGTTACCATGTGCCTGAATTGTAAACTCAATTTTATTGGAGGAAAAATGAAAAGAACAAAAAAACTTATTATAGCACTTGCCTGTTGCGCTGCAATGCTGGTTGGCTGCAGCTCTGGCACAGAAACAACCGATGAACCATCATCAACAGGTTTTACATCCACAATTTATGACAGCACAGGTGCTGCATACGAACAGACTTTTGAACAGACTCCTGAAAAAGCTGTGACAATCAGAACATCAGCTGCAGAAATTATGATTAAACTGGGTCTTGAAGACAAAATCGTTGGTATCTGCAACCCTGATAACCGGGTACCGGAAGATTTGAAAGCAACCTTTGACAATTTCAACAACCTTGGCGACAGAAAATCCCTTTCAAAAGAAGTTATCGTTGCTGCTGAACCTGATATCGTAATCGGTCAGGCTGGTCAGTTTACAGAAGAAATGTCCTTTGACAGCTTTGCAGACCTTGGCATCGCTTCATACTCACTGCTGACAGGCAATTCCAAAGCTTCATCAGGCCCTGAAGCGCTGGTTGATGACATCAAAAACCTTGGCGAAATCTTTGGCGTGCAGGAAGCTGCTGAAAAATATGCAGATGAAATTGAGACAAGACTGAATAATGTAAAATCACAGGTTGCCACAAGAGAAGGCGAAAAGCTGCGCAGCATTATTATGGTAAATTTCAAAGACGGCACTTTTGGTGTAATGAACGGTACTCTGCAGGATGAAATTATGGATATGCTGGGTTGCGAAGATGTTGTAGAGGCTGGCCGGAACAGTCTGACTTATGAAAATCTTATCCGGTATAACCCAGATGTTATCATATACATTATGGCTGACAGAAATGCCGCTACAGACGCAGTTGCAATCGATACATTACTGAACGAAGATATTATCAAAAATGTGCCTGCGATTGCAAACGGCAAAATCATCCCTGTAACTTATGACTCACTTATGGATGTAGGCCCCAGAATGATTGACGCAATCGAAGATATCAACACTGCCCTGGGTGAATAATCGAAAACAAACCTGTGCAGCTTGTGGTAACACCTATACAGCTCTTAATTGCGATGCAGCTGAACACACAACTCCTGGAGAGTGCCCTGTTTGCAACCCAATCCTCGCTGCAGACGGTGATGACTTTATAACATTACTTCCGGAGAGCATAAATCTGCAGAAAGTTCTCAGGTTCTCTGTATAATCTGTAGTCAGCGTGGTTCCGATGGAACTACTTGTCCAAATGAATAATTATTCTCCCGTTGGCTTCGGCTGGCGGGAGTTTTAATATTCCTCGGGGACTTCTAAAATAGGGATGTTCCCTTTTAGTCATCGTTTCCTCATCAGTTTTTCATTTGTTGAAGTATATATACCAAAGGGCGGTTTTATGCCACCTTATTTTTATTCAACTATCAATCTTCTCTCCACAGTCCATACTCATTATATTCAACGCCTTTGTTGCTCTGACAGAATTGTTATAATAGGCTCTACAGCTGGCCATCAAAATATTTGATGTTCAATACTCGGAACATCTTTTCCAGATACCCTGCTGTTTTGCTTGTTTTAAC
>CAZYSS010000021.1:6909-24105 GCA_964649845.1 uncultured Oscillospiraceae bacterium | reverse complement strand
ACAGGTCCAAAACATCTGGATATGACTCTTACAAGAGCTAAATTCGACGAACTGACACACGACCTTGTTGAAGCAACAATGGGTCCTGTACGTCAGGCTCTGGCAGACAGCGGCCTGTCCCCAAGCGACCTGAACAAAGTTCTGCTGGTTGGCGGTTCCACAAGAATTCCTGCAGTTCAGGAAGCAGTTAAAAAATACCTTGGCAAAGAACCATTCAAAGGCATCAACCCTGACGAATGCGTTGCTCTTGGTGCTGCTATCCAGGGCGGCGTTCTCGGCGGCGATGTAAAAGGCATCCTTCTGCTGGACGTTACACCACTGTCACTGGGTATCGAAACATACGGCGGTGTATTTACAAAAATCATCGAAAGAAACACAACAATCCCAACTAAAAAGAGCCAGATTTTCTCCACAGCTACAGACAACCAGCCTTCAGTACAGGTAAATGTTCTGCAGGGTGAAAGAGAAATGGCGGCAAACAACAAATCTCTGGGTATCTTCAACCTGGATGGTATTGCTCCGGCTCCACGCGGCATCCCACAGATCGAAGTAACATTTGACATCGACGCAAACGGCATTGTTTCTGTATCTGCAAAAGACCTGGGCACAGGCAAAGAACAGAATATCACAATCACATCTTCTTCCAATATGTCCAAAGAAGACATTGAAAAAGCTGTGCGTGAAGCTGAACAGTATGCAGAAGAAGACAAAAAACGCAAAGAAGAAGTTGAAACAAGAAACCAGGCAGACAGCCTTGTTTACCAGACAGACAAAGTGCTGAAAGACCTTGAAGGTAAAATCACAGAAGCTGAAGTAAACGACATCAAAGCTAAACAGGAAGAACTGAAAACAGCTCTCCAGGGTGGCGTAAAAGCTGATATTGAAGCAAAAATGACAGCACTGGAATCTGTAATCCACGAAGCAACACAGAAAATGTACGCACAGGCACAGCAGCAGGCACAGCAGAATGCTGACAACGGCGGCCAGCAGTACAATGCAGACGGCGCACAGGGCGGCGACAATGTGTATGATGCTGACTTCAAAGACGTTGACTGATTTATAAAAAAGCGATATACTACAGGGCGGATTTCATATCCGCCTTATAGTTGTAAATAAGAATATGCTTATTATAAAAACAAACTGGAATATTGTCATTCTGAAGGAGCAAAGCGACTGAAGAATCTTCGCGCTATAAGTAATCGCAAAGTAAATATTTTACTGTGGCTTATACTGCAAAGATTCCTACCCTAAAGGGCACGCGTCACTTGCGTTTCGGGACGACATTATCCCGCATTATGTAGAGGAGGCATATGCGCCTTTGGCAAATATGTCCCCCATTCGGGCTGACGGCTTCACCGCCGTTCCCCGTCCCGCAAACATAACTTTTAATTAAAATCCATTTTTATTGAGGACTTAAACAGTGGCAGAAAAAAGAGATTATTACGAAGTCCTTGGCGTTGATAAAAAAGCATCTGACGCCGAGATAAAATCTGCATATCGCAAAAAAGCAAAAAAATATCACCCTGACCTTAATCCGGGTGACGCTGAAGCTGAAAAGAATTTCAAAGAGGTTAACGAAGCCTATGAAGTTCTTTCGGATGCTGAAAAAAAACAGCGCTACGACACATATGGCCACGCCGGTGTAGACCCTAACTTCGGCGCAGGTGGCGGCGGTGCAAACTGGGGCGGCTACACAGGCGGCTTTGGCGGTGCAGGTGTAGACCTGAACGATATTTTTGAAAGCTTTTTCGGCGGCGGATTTGGCGGCGGCAGCACACGCCGTGCTGATCCTAACGCTCCACGCCGCGGCGGTGATATTCATATCGGCATCACAATTTCATTTATGGAAGCAGTTCACGGCTGCACAAAAACAGTTACTTATACCAGAAGCGAAAACTGCCCGGATTGCGGCGGCTCCGGTGCAAAGAAAGGCACTTCTGCCAGCACCTGTCCGCATTGTAATGGCTCCGGCTATATTATGGAACAGCAGCGCACACCGTTTGGCGTAATGCAGAACAGACGTGTTTGTCCGCATTGTCAGGGCAAGGGCAAAATCATTTCTGACCCATGTAACACCTGCCGTGGTTCAGGTCAGGTACAGGTTACAGTAAAGAAAGAGGTAAACATCCCTGCAGGTATCGATGACGAACAGAGCCTTGCTCTGCGCGGTCAGGGCAATGCCGGTGCAAACGGCGGCGCATGGGGCGATACAATTGTTGTAGTGTCCGTTAAACCAGACCCAATCCTTACCCGTAATGGCTACGATGTTTATGTAACTGTTCCTATCACCTATTCACAGGCTGTGCTTGGTGCAGAAATAGTTGTGCCTACAGTTGACGGCAAGGTTCAGTACAACATTCCGGAAGGCACACAGTCCGGTACACGCTTCCGTCTGCGCGGCAAAGGTATCAAATATCTCAATGGCCGTGGCAGAGGTGACCAGTATGTGACGGTAAACGTGGAAATTCCAAAGAAAATCACCCGTGAACAGCGCAAAGCTCTGGAAGCCTTTGAAGCAACTCTCAAGGACGAAAACTACGAACAGCGCAAAGGCTTTTTCAAAACCCTGAAAGACCTGTTCGATGGCGACAAAGACAAAAAATAAAAACATTCAAAGCGGAGTGAAAACTCCGCTTTTGTTTTGTAATATTGCTATTTGCCAGTTGCCGGAACGGTCAGACAAAACCGATGCCCACATCATCCCGAAAATCTCTCGATTTGCCCCCCTTGTCAAAAAGGGCTGTCAGCAAGGTTGACTGGGGGATTCAAAAAAAAGGTAATAATCCTGTCATTCCGAACACCGCAGGTGGACGCGTGCCCTTCAGGGTAGGAATCTTTGTACTTGTGCAAGAGAGGAATACTTTTCTCTGCTCCCTATCTGTAGGGGCGACGTGGTCACCCGCTATGTCATTCTGTATAATTCTGTTGTCACCAATATTCCATATTGTCTAAACCCTGCTATAATGTTAAAATAATAATATTAAACACACAGGAGATTATTATGGAAAAACAGTTTTTTGGAACAGACAAAAACGGTAACGAAATTTTTAAATACACTCTCACAGACGAAAACGGCAACAGCCTGTCTGTGCTGAACTTTGGTGCCACAATCCAGAGCCTGATTATCACAGATAAAAACGGCGTGAAAAAAGACGTGGTGCTGGGCTTTGACAATATGGAACAGTACCAGGACGACAACGGCCGCACATACTTTGGTGCTGTTGTGGGCCGCGTGGCAAACAGAATAGCCGATGCAGAATTCTGGATAGAGGGCGAAAAATACACCCTGGCACAGAACAACGGCAACCACTGTCTCCACGGCGGTATTGACGGCTTTGACAAAAAATTCTTCGACCTTACTGACGCAGAAGATGACTATATGACCTTCTCCACCTTCAGTATGGGCGGCGAAGAAGGCTTTCCTGGCAATATTTCCCTCAGTGTAAAATACACTTTCCGCAACAGCCTGCTGATGATTGAATACCTGGCCACCACCACAGCTACCACACCGCTGAACCTGACAAACCACGCATATTTCAATCTGGACGGCAGAGGCGATGTTCTGGGTCACAAACTGCAGCTGAACAGCACATACTATATGCCTGTTGATGACAGCGTGCTGGCCATCGGCACAGTGGTACCTGTACGGGACACAGAATTTGACTTTACACAGGAAAAGGTTATCGGTCCTGCAATTCTTGCACTGGCTGAAAAACAGCCTACAGTAAAAGGCATCGACCACCACTTCTTTTGTGATTCCGCCATCAGCGAATACCGCAAATTTGCCACACTTACAGCCAGTGACGACAGCCTGAAAATGGACGTGTTCACAAACCAGTGCGGCACACAGATTTACACAGGCAACTGGGTGCCTGAAATGCAGGCAAAGGGCCGCCAAGTTGGTCCGTACAGCGGTCTGACAATGGAAACACAGATGGCACCAAACAACCTGAACAATTCTCACCTGAAGAGTATGCTGCTTCACAGAGACGAAAAATATTACCACAAAACAGGGTTCAGATTTTATTTTTAATGGATAAAAGAAAACCCCTGTGCCTGCAAGGGTATGATTACAATTCCGCAGGTGCATATTTCATAACAATCTGTACAGATAGCAGGACACATATTTTAAGCACAGTCGTCGTAGGGGCGATTCACGAATCGCCCTCTGTTAAATTGACGGAATACGGAAAGATAGTTGATAAAATAATAAAATAATTACCTGACAGATTTAATATTACTGTGGATTATTATGTGATTATGCCAAACCATATTCATATTCTGATAAGTATTGGCGACGAACGGGCGATTCGTGAATCGCCCCTACGCGGTTATTCGGTTATATCCAATATTGTGGGGTATCTGAAAATGAATTCATCAAAGGAAATTCATAAACTTAAACCGGATATGAAAATCTGGCAACGCTCTTATTACGACCATATTACCCGTGATACGGCCGACTACAATGAAAAACGGCAATATATCCTCACCAATCCCGCACGATGGGCAGACTATGAATACTATTGAAACAAAAAAGCAAGGAATTTTCATTCCTTGCTTTTTATCTTATATAAAATTCATCATCCAGCCATTTTGCAGGATTGTTTTCTATATAGTTCCATTTATCCATATAATCCCGTTCATCACGGATTATATGGTCATAAAACGAACGCTGCCATACTGACTGACCTGTCTGCTTGGTAATCACACCTTTGAATTGCTTTATTATTCGTGAAACCGTAGGGGCGAACAGTGTTCGCCAGTTGTCATCGATTGATATAATCATATGGATATGGTTTGGCATAATCACATATTTATCTATCTTTACAGTGTTTCCGTAGGTAGCAGCTATATGTTTAATGGCATTGTCAACAACCTGACCGTAAGGGGATAACTCCATTTCAGGCGGGCGAACACTGTTCGCCCCTACGAAGGATGCATTATTCCAGAATAATTTTCGTTTATCCCTGGTACATATCGTTATAAAATATGCACCATTAAGGCTGTAGTCGTATTCCGGCAAACGTAATCTTTTTCGCTTTTGCAAACCTGTCTTACCTTTTTTTATACCCACCGCGGTCTTTTGCTATGGTTGCGCCGAAGGATACCGGCTTTGCCACAAACACGCTTCTCACGCGTCCGCGGAAATATTCCCGTGCCTGTTTTGCCTTTTCTTCGCTGTCAAACACGCCGAACACCGCCGCGCCGCTGCCTGTCATCACACTGCCGATGGCGCCCTGCTGTATCAGCATTTCCTTGATAGGCTGAGTATCTTCACTGCCTGCAGCTTTTTCCAGGTCATTGGCCATATATTTTGCCACGGCGTATATGTCGTCCGCTTCCATTGCCGCCACCAGTTTGTCTGTTTCCACCAGAGTCTTTTCGCCCATAGTGTCATAATTTGCAAAAGCCTGGGGTGTGGACACACCTTTTGCCGGCATACAGATTACCAGATGGCACTTTGGCATAGGTGCGCATGGGCTGATTATATCCCCCACGCCCTGTACGCGTTTTGTGCCGCCCATAATCATAAACGGTACGTCACTGCCTGCCTTTGCGCCTATTTCGCACATCTGTTCCTTTGTAAGGTTTGTGCAGTACAGCTTGTCCAGCCCCACGATTACACCTGCGGCATCAGCACTGCCGCCTGCCATACCTGCCTTGATAGGCACAGTCTTTTTTATATGTATATGGCAGCCGCCCTGTATGCCTGTGTATTCAAAAAACAGCATTGCCGCTTTTACAGCCACGTTTTTGCTGTCTGTAGGTATATATCGTGCATTGGAGGACAGGCTGATTTCGCTGTCCTTTCTGGTTATGGTAACTCTTTCAAACAGGGACACACTCTGCATAATCATATCCAGCAGGTGATAGCCTCTTTCGTCCACACCTGTGATATCCAGCGACAGATTTATCTTTGCCGGAGCAATTACTGTTATCTTTTCCATATGTGCCTCCTATATATTGAAAAATATGCTGCGTTTCACGTCAATGGCCTTTACAGGGCACATTTCGTGGCAACAGAAGCATCTTATGCAGTTTTTTATATTGATGCTTGCCTTTCGGTTTTCAATTGTAATTACCTGCTGGGGACATATATCCCTGCATTTGCCGCAGCCGATACAGGCTGCTTTTTTGATTTTAGGCTTTGGTGCCAGCCATTTTTCCACAGTTGGCGTTGCCCAGCGTATAGGGCGTGGCACTTTGTCTGAAAAATCTATCTGATAGGATTTTGGCATAACCCAGTTTTCTATAGGTCTGAATAACGCCATATCCCCTGTCACAGTTCCATGTGGCAGATTGGCAGGTGCCAGATTTCTGTCAATTGCCGCTTTCATAATAGGCAGATTGTATGGCTCAAAGCCCATCATATGGCTTATTGCCAGGTCCACATAGTATGGATTGTCCCCTGCCAGCAGAAAACCCAGAGGTCTTGGCGTTCCACTGCCGGGGCCATCCCCTTCCATGCCCACAACTGCGTCTATAATGTTAAAGGTTGGCTTTACGGTTTCCCGCAGGTCCACAATCATATTGGCAAAATTGTCCTTGTCAGGAAAACGCATATGGAACTCTGCCTTTTTCAGCCCAGGCACAGTGCCGAACAAATTTTTCACCGCACCGGACATACCTGTCATCACGTGGGTTTTGAATTTGGCCAGATTGATTATCACATCACACTCTGCGGCCGGGCGTATAAGTTCAAATTCCTTTACCATCACACCGTCAGTTTTCACTGCCTGCTCGTCCAGCTTTGTACACAGGTTTATCCCGTGCTGCTGTGCTATCAGTGAATAACCGCAGGTGGTGTAGTTTGCCTGCAGCACCGCCGGGTTGGACGGCCCGCCGGAAGAATCCCCTATGGTAATGTTTTCTGCCTTTGCCCCAAACTCTTTCAGCACCACAATCACAGCGTCCACAACAGCAGGGTGTGTGGTCACCGCCTTTTCAGGTGCAGAGCGGGACAGCATATTTGGTTTTAACAGGATAGTGGTATCCCGGTTTATTTTGTCCTGCAGCCTGCCCCACAGCATTATTTCCTTTACAGCGGTGTAAAGTGTGCCGTGGTCATAGCTGTCAGCTTTTTTGATAATAACTTTACTCATAATCAATTTTAAATTTTGTCATTCCTAGTATAGCGAGGAATCGCATTACCACTCAGGTAGTAATTCTGTCATTCTGAGCGAGCGTCAGCGAGTCGAAGAATCTTTGCTCTGGTGCAATCTCGAAATCTTTGCCACGCTGCGCTTGGCGTTACTTTTGGTGGCAAAAGTAACCAAAACCGCGGGGGTTGCGATTCCCCCGCGCCCCCAAACGCGGAATATGTACCATATTGCCTTACACACAGAAGCGCTACTGCTCACATCCGTTTGCAACGCGCACTGGTTTTATGTGTGTGCCGGCATATACATATTTAATATCAGGAGAGGCGCTGCGCCCTCTCCATTACACCTCTCCAGCACATTGACCTGTGGTTGCCCGTCTGTCTTACCTCTTCAGCCCTTCCATAAATTCCCCGATTCGCTTTGTAGCTTCCATCAGGTGGTCCAGGGAATAGGAATAGGATATTCTGATAAAGCCTTCCCCGGCTTTGCCAAAGGCGTTGCCCGGTATAACCGCTACGTGATTTTTCTGTAGCAGATTCACGCAGAAGTCCCTGCTGGTCATACCGGTGCCGCGTATATCCGCAAACACATAGAAAGCCCCCTGTGCGTTGTAGCACGGAATGCCTATGCTGTTCAGTTCGTTTATCAGGAAACGGCGGCGCATATCATAGCTGCGGCGCATTGTGTCTATTTCTTCGTCACATTCGTTCATAGCCACCACAGCAGCGTACTGGCTGGTGGTCGGCGCACATATCACAGCCACCTGATGCAGTGTGGCCATAGCATCTATAATTGGTTTTGGTCCCAGTGCATAGCCCAGGCGCCAGCCTGTCATTGCATATGCCTTGGAAAAACCATTTATGATAATTGTTCTTTCTTTCATCCCCGGAATGGATGCAAAGGATACGTGGTGATATTCGCCATAGGTCAGTTCCGCATATATTTCGTCTGTCATAACAAAAATATCAGTGTCCCTGATTACATCCGCTATTGCCAGCAGGTCTTCTTCTTCCATAATGGCACCTGTAGGGTTGCCAGGGAACGGCAGCACCAGGATTTTGCTTTTTGGAGTGATGGCTTTTTTCAGGTCCTCTGCGGTAAGACGGAAATTGTTTTCCATCTTCAGTTCCACTTCCACCACTTTTGCACCGCACAGCTTTGCGATAGGGTCATAGCTTACATAACAAGGTGTGGGCAGTATAACCTCATCACCCTCCTCCAGCATTACGCGGAACAGCATATCTATGCCCTCGCTGCCGCCAACGGTAACCATAACCTCCTCAGGCTTGTAATCCAGCTTGAAGCGGCGTTTCTGATAATCGCAAATTGCTTTTTTCAGCGGCTGCAGACCAAGCCCCGGGCTGTACCAGGTTTTGCCCTTTTCCAGAGCCTGTATGCCGGCTTCGCGGATTCTCCACGGAGTGCGGAAGTCAGGCTCCCCAACCCCCAGCACTATGCAGTCCTTTATGCCTGCCGCCATAATGGAAATCTCTTCAATAGGGGAAAGGGGAATTTCCTTTATGCGCTTGTTGAGATATTTGCTGTAATCTATCATAAAGAAGTAAAGCTCCTTCCGTCCTCTTCCTCTTCATCGTGGAACATAATGCCTGCCTGTTTGTATGGGCGCAGCACAAAATGTGTGGCTGTTTCGTTTACGTCGTCCATAGGGGACAGTCTTTTGAAAACAAACATGGCAATTTCCTGGAAGGATTTGGCTTTGATTTCCACCAGCAGGTCGTATCCGCCGCTCATCAGTGTAACGGCTTCAACTTCGTCCATAGATGCAATAGCCATGGCAATTTCGTCAAAACCGCGGCCTTTTTTAGGTGTAACCTTCAGCTCAATCAGTGCCTTTACCATAGACACATCGGTTTTTTCCCAGTCAATAATGGCTCTGTAGCCTTTGATAATGCCCTTTGATGTGCATTCGTCAATCATTTCTTTTACCCGGGCTTCTTCTCTGCCCAGCATAACAGCCAGCTGTTTTGGAGTAAGAGTAGGATTGGTTTCAATCAGTTTAAGAAGCTGTTCCATATTAATCTCCTGTAATATAAATATATTTACATATTATACAATTATTTTATCACCTTTTCAACGGAATTTATATGCCTGTGTTGAAAATAATACTGATTGTGTGGTAAAATTACCACAGAAACAAACAGTTTTTGACTATGGGGTGATTTTATGTTGAAAATTTATGCCGCAGCGGTAAAATCAAAACCGCTGGATATTAAAAACAACCTTGCCCGTGCACAGGCTGAAATTGACACAGCCAGGGACCTGGGCGCACAGCTGGTGGTGTTTCCACAGGGCTTCCTGACCGGTGTGCAGCTGGGAATACTGGCAGATGCACACTATGTTGCACAACTTTATGGGGAAAGCGTGAACAGACTCGCACAGGAAAATACAGATATCCATATCCTTGCCGACCTTTACCGTGGCGGTGAATTTGTGAACACAATCAGCTACGGAGGCAAAACCAACCCTGCAGACTGCTTTGAAATTGACGGAGTAAAATTCTGCACATTTTCATCTGCTGCCACCCTGCGTGAAAAAGCGGCAGAAACAAAGGCGGACTGCATTATCCTCAATGAAAGCGCACCTGTAATCGCAGGCGGCCGTATGCTGCTGAAAGACCTGATGCTGGCAGTACAGGCAGGCACAGGCCGGTCTGTTTTTGCAAACCTGGGCGGCTGGGGCTTTACATCACATCCTGATGTTTATCTGCCTGCAGTCAGCTTTATGGACAGACAGCAGACAGTTTTCACCACAACCCTCCCCGAATATATAAATTGCGACAAGGTGTTTGAAGTTGGTACAGCCACAGGCGGCAGCGATATGCTGAATAATCTGCCAAAGCTGGAATTTGACCTTGCCTTCAATCAGAATCCCCTTATTCCTTGTCAGCTGGACGAAAAGGAATACAGTCTTGACCTGTTCCACCTGCAGAGTGTGGCACTTGCCGCCCGTATGTCCAACATCAACTGCAAAAAAGCGGTGGTGGCAGTCAGCGGCGGTCTGGACAGTGCCCTTGCACTGCTGGTTACAGCCAATGCCTTTGACCTTATGGGTGTTGACCGCAGCGGCATCCGCGCCATATCAATGCCTGGTTTTGGCACATCAAACACCACAAAAAGCCTGGCACAGCAGCTGGTGGAAAGCCTGGGACTGAAATTTGAACTGATTGATATTACAAAATCCGCCCACCAGGCCCTGCTGGATATAGGCCACGACGGCAAAACCCCTGATGTAACCTTTGAAAATGTACAGGCCAGAATGAGAACCCTCCACGGCCTTAATCTTGCCAATGCCATAGGCGGCATTATGATAGGTACAGGGGATTTAAGCGAAGAAGCTCTTGGTTTTTCAACATATGGCGGCGACCATCTGGCCAGCTACAATGTAAACAGCAGCCTGTCCAAAACAGTTATCCGCACAATCCTGCCATATGTAATTGAAATGGACAATTTGAAATCTGCCGCACAGCCGATTACAGATATTCTCAACATACCTGTCAGCCCTGAACTGGTGCCACACGGCGGTGAAATACTGCAGAAAACAGAGGAAATTCTTGCCCCATATAAGCTGATAGACTTTTTCCTGTACTGTTTTGTGGTGGCAAAACTGTCACCTATTGAAATGGCACAGCGTGCCAGCTGTGTGTTTGAAGGGGAATTTGGTGCAACCTACCTGCGAGAAAAAGCAGAAATGTTCTGCCGCCGCTTTATCACAGGCCAGTTCAAACGCAGCTGTGCACCTGAAGGCGCTATCATCACCCATGCTCACCTGAACGGCAGCACCCGTTCTGTACCAAGTGATTCATCAATGGGCGTGTTCAATCATTTTTTAGGTAAATAAAATTTATAAATCACAAAAAAAGACAGGCACACCGCCTGTCTTTCTTGTTTTCCGTTATTTTGCTTTAAGCAGTTTTGTCAGCAATGCAACAAATTTTTCCCTGTTGGCGCTGAATGCAAATTCGCAGTTAGGTTCTTTGTCGTAGTAGCGTTTGTCCACATCAACGATAGACATACCGTCAGAGTTGCCGCCGCCAAAGTCCACGTCAACATACATAGGGCGCACATCTTCACACACTTCCTTGTCCAGCAGATAGAGAACTGCCAGAGCATCGTGTACAGGTGCCATATCGTCACCCATCGGCTGGAATGTGGAGTAACCGCGGATACGCTGTTTGATCATATCAGCAGCTGCAATACAGGCTTTTGTGCCTCCTGCCAGAATTTCATCTGCTTCACTGCCTTTTACACAGGCTTTGTGTGTTGCGTCCAGAGGGATGATTGTGATTTTTGCGCCGCAGTCCATAACAATTTTTGCAGCTTCAGGGTCACACCACCAGTTGAATTCAGCGGCAGCTGTCTTGTTGCCGTGGGCGTATGCAGCACCCATGATAACAATTTCTTCAATGTTTTCCACAATTTCAGGTTTTACCCTGAATGCCAGTGCCAGGTTTGTCAGCGGACCAACAGGCACGATTGTCAGTTTTTCTTTGGTTTCAGACAAGGTTTTCAGATAGAAAGAAACAGCATCCATTTCTTCTGCTTTTTTGTTCACGCTTGGTGGCAGTTCCAGCCAGTCGCCGTGAATTTCCTGTTCGCGGAATTCTTTGCCGCCGTAAGGCACTTCCGGTCTTCTCCATGCAGGAAGTGTGGATACCATAGGCAGTGTGGCGCCTCTGTACACAGGCACATCTTCCCTGCCCAGATATTCCAGCAGACGCAGTGTGTTTTCTGTTGTATATGTGATACCGCGGTTGCCGTTTACAGAACATATGGCAACAACATCCAGTTCTTCGGCTGCCAGAGCGCACATTATGGCAATGGCGTCATCAGTGCCGGTATCAACGTCAAGAATAATTTTTCTCATAGTGGTTCTCCTTTTCAGAAAATTCGCATAATGTCTTATTTAAATTTTAAAATATTTTGGTTATACAGTCAATTGATATATATTACGAAAATTCAATATATTTCTTTACAGCCTGCCTCTGTAGCTGTGCAGTGTAAAGCTGCAGATATACAAAAAGACAGAACAGCCGGCTGATCTATTCTGTCTGTAATTTCTCATAATGCAGTTTTTTCACCATTTCCCACAGAGGGTGGTCTTTGGAAAGATGTTCTTCTCTTTCGCCTATGTATTCCAGATAATGTGCGTCAGAGTTGGACATATACGGCGTCCGGTCTGTAATCAGCCCCTGGGCTATCAGCTTTGGCCTGTTGGCCAGGTCATAGATTTCCACGCCGTCAATATCTATTTCCGGCGGCAACATACCCAGTACGCTCAATGCAGAAAAGCTGTTTTTGTCAATATGGGCATACACTGCCACGCCGCCCATCTGATGACACAGGTTTACAGCGTCCCACAGATTGTATGACGAACCTATTATCAGCAGCGGCTCGTACTCCCCGATGATTTCATCATCTTCGTTGCGTATAAGCTGGTTGCCGTAAATTGCTTTTTTGTTTTTTATCGGCGGCAGGCTGTCCAGTACAATTTTTTCGAATTCAAGACAGCGTTCCACCGTTTCAAAATAGCACAGCAGATGTATGTCTTCGGCGGTGCACATCTCTATGCCCGGTATCAGTATAATGCCAAAAGCATCTGCCACCTTTTTCACCGCAGGCAGATTTGCCGCGGCGTTGTGGTCTGTAACGGCAATAACCTCCAGCCCTGCCAGATGAGCCATACCGCATATGTTGTTTGGTGTCATTTCGTCATCCCCACAAGGGGACAGACAGGAATGAATATGTAAATCATATAACATTTTATGACTCCTTTCTTTTGGTGCAGAGAAATAATGTGTATAACGCGTAGGGGCGATTCATGAATCGCCCGCGGAAAATGGTGCTTTTTTGTAAAATACAGAACAATCTGTCATTTCAGCTCATTATACAGCAACCCACACATTTCAAACATTGATTTATCTGTTTTATAAATTGTAATACCTTCTTCAATGGCTTTTTCCAGTGCCTGTTGGTTCATAGGGCTGTTCTGACACAGTACCACCCCGGCCACATCGTTCAGGCTGGCAACAGCCACTGTGTTTATATTGCCCATAATTGTAAACCAAAGATAATTTTCGTGGGCATTTGCCATTGCCCAGCTGTGCAGGTCTCCGGCAAAGCCGCCTTCAATTTCCCTGTCCTCACCTTTTGACAAAAGTGTAAGGTTGTATTTTTCACAGAATTCAGAAACTGTCATATGTAAACTCCTATTCCAGCGCAGATTTGATTTTATCCAGCTGTCTTCTCATAATAACCACGCAGTCTTTTCTCTTTGCGTATCCGCGGATAACGTCATCGGCAAAGCACCGGCAGGTCGGCGCACCGCAGAATCCGCAGTCCAGTCCTGGCAGGGTGTTCAGCAGTTTTTCCATTTCGCTGATTTTCTGGAAACGCTCTATTCTGTCGCCCTGCAGTTCAAATACAGGGTTGTACACAAGTTCTGTGTCCCACAGCATATCGTGTGGGATACTGTTTTCCAGCTTGTTCATAGACACAGGCAGATATTTGCGTATGGCCTTCAGCTTTGTTTTGGCAATAAACGGATTTTCCACCGTCAGCACACCGCCAACACAGCCGCCAGGGCAGGCGTTCAGTTCAACAAAGTCCAGATTGTGGAACTTGCCATCCTCCAGATCGTTGAGAACTTTTATGACATTTTCTATGCCGTCGCAGGCCAGATAGTTTTCCACAGTTACCAGCCCTGCACTTTCACCGCCGCCGCTGGCCCAGCTTATGCCTATTCTGCCGGCAGAAGCGTCCACTGTTCTGGATGGATTTTTCATAGCGCTCAGCAGCAGAGGATATACGTCTTTCATCGCTACAGAGCCGTCTACATAGCTTTTGCCGCTGCCTGTAGGGTTGTTTATCTCTGTTATTTTTGCAGGGCAAGGGGAGATAAAGATGCAACCTATTTCTTCTTCTGTCAGACCTGTTTTTCCCATGACTTCCTTTTTTGCCAGACGGGCAGCCAGTTCCATTGGAGATACCAGTGGCAGCACGTGGTCCACCAGTTCAGGAAAGCGTTTTTTAATCAGCCTCACTACAGCAGGGCAGGCGGAAGAAATCACAGGTTTTGGCAGTTTGTCCATCAGCATTCTTGTGGCGTCGCTTACCAGCTCGGCAGCCCGTGCAACCTCATAAAAGCTGTCAAAACCTATGTCAAGCAAACCTGCCAGCACTGTCTCTGTGTCTGTCAGGTTGTTGAACTGTGCATACAGGCTTGGGGCAGGCAGTGCCACCAGATGCTTGAAGTGGTCATAGTCACTCAGTACATTATGTACTACTTTTTTTGCGTGGTGCGGACACACGCGGATACATTCGCCGCAGTCAATACAGCGCCGGCTCAGGATTCTTGCCTTGCCGTCGCGCACGCGGATAGCCTCTGTAGGGCATCTTTTGATACAGTTGATGCAACCCTGACACAAATCCTTATCCAGAGTTACTGAATGTGTATATTTGCCTGACAAAGTGCTCACCGTCCTTTCCCTCCATACCTGCAGTATGTCTGCAGGCGCAATTTATATCATAGTCCCAAATAAGAATAAAAATTTATCGATTTACCTTTAAATTTTTTATTGCAGATACACTGTCATTTTGATGTGGGTGCCTTCACCCACAACAGAACTGATTTCAAATTCATCTGCATATTTTTTCATATTAGGCAGACCCATACCTGCGCCAAAGCCCAGGGAGCGCACTGCGTCACTGGCACCTGAATAGCCTTCAGTCATTGCCAGTTCAATATTTTCAATACCCGGGCCGTTGTCGTCCAGATACATTTCCACTTTGTCAGGGTAAACCAGCACTGTGATTTCACCACCGCCGGCGTGGATAGCCAGATTGATTTCGCCTTCATACAGGCTGATATTTATATTGCGCAGGCTTCTGGAGTCCACCCCCATAACCTTCAGCTTTTTCTTCAGGTCAGTGGAAGCCTGCCCCGCTGAGGTAAAATCGTCACCGGGTACGGTATATGTATATTTGATTACTTCCACGTTATGCACCTCTCAGCCCGTTTTCATACAGAATGCCACAGCAGGCAAACATAGGTGTTTTTGTTGTCAGCACACAGATGTTGCTTTCCCTTGCCAGTTCCAGTGAAAGTGCATCAGGTCTTTTGCCGCGCACATACACTACGCACACCATGTCCATCATATCGGCAGTGCGGATAACCTGTGGATTGTTCAGCCCTGTAACAAGAACAGCCTGGTCTTTTACATATGCCAGAACGTCGCTCATCATATCACTGCCGCAGGCAGTGTGTACCTCTGTTTCCACGCTGATTTCAGGGGTCAGTATTTCAGCGCCCAGCAACTGTGCAATGTCTTTGATTTTCATAGTAACGTAACTCCTTTTTATATAAATTGTCCCGTCTGATATCACACAAAAAATCCGGGACAAAATTTTGTTCCATATCTAACTTTTTATCGATAAAATATTGTAGAAATTATCCATATATGGTATTATTATATCACATATTTTTATAAATAACATATAAATTTTCCATATAAATGTAGTTTATTTTTTGACAAACTGTAGAAATTTTGAAAATAGCATAAAAAAACAATAATTTGCACAGAAAAGCTATAGATAAAATAATATTCATTGTGGTATAATTTATATGTATAACTACGGCAATTTTTGTATGCCCTGTTGACTGTTGTTGACGGGCGGCAAATTTACAGGAGGATAATATGAAAAAAATTTCAAAACTGCCATTCTCCGGCACACCTGAGCAGGAAGCACAGCTCAGAGCATGGCTGGATGAAAATGGCAAAAAACCTGGTGCAGCTATGCCAGCCCTGCAGTACGCTCAGGAAATTTATGGCTACCTGCCTGTTGAAGTGTTGAGAATTGTTGCCGAGGGCACAGGCAGAAGCCTGGAAGAAATCTACGGCATTGCTACATTCTATGCACAGTTCTCCCTTTCTCCAAAAGGCAGATACAAAATCGCAGTTTGTCTGGGTACAGCTTGCTACGTAAAAGGCAGCGGCAAAATCCTTGAAAAACTGGAAGAAAAACTTGGTATCCAGAACGGCGACTGCCAGTTGGATGGTAAATTCTCTCTGGAAGCATCCCGTTGTATCGGTGCTTGCGGTCTTGCACCTGTATTCACAGTTAACGAAGATGTTTACGGCCGTGTAAAAGAAGACGGCAGCGAACTGGATGCTATCCTGGCTAAATATCGGGATTAATTAAACTATGCAGGAACTTTCTTTAAACATACTGGACGTGGCCCAGAACTCTGTGGTGGCCGGCGCCTCTCTTATAGAAATCACAGTTGAAGCATCAGAGGAGAACAGTATGCTTTCAATTTTGATTAAAGACAACGGCAAAGGCATGGACCGGCAGACTCTGGCCAGCGTGGAAAACCCGTTTTTCACCTCCCGCACCACACGTAAAGTGGGCCTGGGCATACCGCTGTTCAAAATGGCGGCAGAGCAGACAGGCGGCAGCTTTGAAATCACTTCGGCTGTAGGCGTGGGCACAGATGTAAAAGCAGTGTTTGACACATCACATATTGACTGCACACCTCTGGGTGACGTACGGGACACAATGGCTATACTTATTCAGATGAATGAAAATATAGACTTTGTATACACCGCAAGAAAAGACCGGGAGGAGTTTGTGTGCGACACACGCCAGCTGAAAGAAGTGCTGGAAGGGGCACCTCTTTCTGACCCTATGGTTGTCCGGTGGATAAAAGAGTTCATTGAAGAAAACCAATTTGAAATATTTAAAAGGAGATATTAATCATGAAAAGTTTACGGGAACTGCAGGCTATCAGAGATAAAATGAAAGCCTCTGTAAACACAAGAGAAAGCACAGAAGGCAAAATGCGTATTCTGGTAGGTATGGCTACTTGCGGTATCGCAGCAGGCGCACGCCCTGTTCTGAACGCTTTCACAGAAGAACTGGCAAAGAGAGATGTTCACCACGCTATCGTTTCCCAGACAGGTTGCATCGGCATCTGCCAGTATGAACCGGTTGTTGAAATCTACGAAGGCGATACAAAAACTACATACGTAAAAATGGACGCTGAAAAAGTACAGAGAGTTGTTTCTGAACACGTT
>CAZYSS010000021.1:5404-6899 GCA_964649845.1 uncultured Oscillospiraceae bacterium | reverse complement strand
ATCGGTGCTCTGAAAATGGAATAATAAGGAGAGGTAAAGAATGTTTAGAAGTCACGTTATGGTTTGTGGCGGTACAGGCTGTACCTCCTCAGGCTCACAGAAAATTATTGATGCATTCAATGCAGAAATTGCAGCGGTTGGCCTCCATGAAGAAGTAAAAGTTATCAAAACAGGTTGTTTTGGCCTTTGTGCTCTCGGCCCAATCGTTGTTGTATATCCAGAAGGCAGCTTCTACTCAATGGTTAAACCGGAAGACGTAAAAGAAATCGTTGACGAACACCTGCTGAAAGGCCGTGTTGTTACACGTCTGCTTTATGATGAAACAGTTCAGGGCGATACAATCAAATCCCTGAACGACACAGACTTCTACCGTCATCAGATGCGTGTTGCTCTGAGAAACTGTGGTAGAATCGACCCAGACAACATCGAAGAATACATCGGTTACGATGGTTATGCAGCTCTGGGTAAAGTACTTACAGAAATGACACCTGAACAGGTTTGCCAGACAATCCTCGACTCCGGTCTCCGTGGTCGTGGCGGCGGCGGCTTCCCAACAGGTAGAAAATGGATGCTGGCAGCAGTAAACCACGCTGACCAGAAATATGTTGCATGTAACGCTGACGAAGGTGACCCAGGTGCATTTATGGACCGTTCCATCCTGGAAGGTGACCCCCACGCAGTTATCGAAGCTATGGCTATTGCAGCTTACGCTATCGGTGCAACAAAAGGTTATGTATATATCCGTGCTGAATACCCAATTGCTGTACAGCGTCTGCAGAAAGCTATTGATGACGCAAGAGCTTACGGTCTGCTGGGCAAAAACATCTTCGGCACAGATTTCGAATATGACATGGAAATCAAACTGGGTGCCGGCGCATTCGTTTGTGGTGAAGAAACAGCTCTGATGAACTCCATCGAAGGCAACCGTGGCGAACCACGTCCACGTCCACCATTCCCAGCACAGAAAGGTCTGTTCGGCAAACCAACAATCCTCAACAACGTTGAAACATATGCAAACATCCCACAGATTATCCTGAACGGTGCTGAATGGTTCAGAGGCATCGGTACAGAAAAATCTGCAGGTACAAAAGTATTCGCTCTCGGCGGTAAAATCAAAAACACTGGTCTGGTTGAAATCCCAATGGGTACAACTCTGAGAACAGTTATCGAAGATATCGGTGGTGGTATCCCTAACGGCAAAAAATTCAAAGCTGCACAGACAGGTGGTCCTTCCGGCGGCTGTATCCCAGCTTCCCTTATCGACACACCAATGGACTATGACAGCCTGATTGCTCTGGGCTCCATGATGGGTTCCGGTGGTCTTATCGTTATGGACGAAGATACATGTATGGTTGACATCGCTAAGTTCTTCCTCGAATTTACAGTAGACGAATCATGCGGTAAGTGTGCTCCATGTCGTATCGGTACTAAGAGAATGCTGGAAATCTTAGAAAAGATCACAGATGGCAGAGGTACTCTCGAAGATATCACTAAG
>CAZYSS010000021.1:0-5394 GCA_964649845.1 uncultured Oscillospiraceae bacterium | reverse complement strand
CCTTGCCGTATCGGTACAAAACGTCTGCTTGAACTGCTGGACAAAATCACATCCGGCAACGGCGAACTGGAAGACCTGGACAGAATCGAAGAACTGGCAACATTCATCAAAGAAAACTCTGCCTGCGGTCTCGGTCAGTCTGCTCCTAACCCAGTTCTGTCCACACTCCACCACTTCCGTGATGAATACGTAGCACATATTGTTGACAAAAAATGTCCTGCTGGCGTATGTAAAGAACTTCTTACATACAAAATTGTTGCTGATAAATGTAAAGGCTGTACTCTGTGTAAACGTGTATGTCCTGTTGGTGCTATCAGCGGTGAAGTAAGAAATCCACACGTTATCGACCCAGCTAAATGTATCAAGTGCGGTGCATGTATGAACGGCTGTAAGTTCAATGCTATCGTAAGAGAATAAGGACAGGAGGATAAAAAGTTACTATGGATATGGTTAAAGTAAAAATTAACGGCATAGAAGTTGAAGTACCTGCAGGTTCTACTATTCTCGAAGCTGCTTACAAAGCTGGTATTGACATCCCAACTCTGTGCTATCTCAAAGACATCAACGAAATCGGCGCTTGCCGTATTTGCGTTGTTGAAGTAAAGGGCGCACGCGGTCTGGTAACAGCCTGTGTATACCCAGTTGCTGACGGTATGGAAGTGTTCACAAACACAGAAAAAGTACAGAAAGCAAGAAAAATGAACCTGGAACTGGTTCTTTCCACACATAACCAGGATTGTCTTGGTTGTGTAAGAAGCGGTAACTGCGAACTGCAGAAACTGTCCAAAGACTATGGTATCAAAGATACAAAGAAATGGGACGGCGTAAACATGGAATGGACAGTAGACAACTCTGCTGCTCATATGTACCGTGACAACACAAAATGTATCCTCTGCCGCCGTTGCGTAGCTGCTTGTGGCGTTACACAGGGTATCGGTGTTATCGGTGCCAACGAACGTGGTTTCGAAACACATATCGCTTCTGCATTTGAACAGCCTCTGGACGCTACAGCTTGTGTATCCTGCGGTCAGTGTATCGTAGTATGTCCAACAGGCGCTATCGCTGAAAAAGACGATACAGATAAAGTTTGGGCAGCTCTTGCAGACCCAACAAAACACGTTGTTGTACAGACAGCTCCATCTATCCGTGCTACACTGGGCGAATGCTTCGGCCTGCCAGTAGGCACAAACGTACAGGGCAAAATGGTTGCTGCTGCACGCCGCCTTGGCTTTGACAAAGTATTCGATACAGACTTTGCTGCTGACCTTACAATCATGGAAGAAGCAACAGAATTCCTCCACAGATTTACAACAGAAGGCAGCGCAATGCCACTGCTCACTTCCTGTTCACCAGGCTGGGTAAAATACTGTGAAACATACTTCCCAGAATTTATCCCTAACCTGTCATCCTGCAAATCTCCACAGCAGATGTTCGGCGCAGTAGCAAAAACATACTACGCAGAAAAAATGGGTCTTGATCCAAAAGACATCGTTGTAGTTGCAGTTATGCCATGTGTTGCCAAAAAATTTGAAGCTGGCCGTGACGACCAGTCTGCTGCAGGCGTTCCAGACGTTGACGTAGCAATCACAACAAGAGAATTTGCACGCATGATTGAAAAAGCTGGTATCCAGTTCAACCGTCTGCCAGAAGAAGAATTTGACAGAGTAATGGGTGAAGCTTCAGGCGCTGGCCACATCTTCGGTGCATCCGGCGGTGTTATGGAAGCTGCTCTGCGTACAGCTGCAGAAGTTCTCACAGGCAAAGAACTTGACAAACCAGAATTTATGGAAGTTCGTGGCACAGACAAAGGCATCAAAGAAGCTGTTTACACACTTGCTGGTAAAACAATCAGAGTATGTGCAGTTTCCGGCCTGAAAAATGCTAAAGAAGTTCTGACAAAAGTTAAAAACGGCGAAGCTCACTATGACTTTATCGAAGTTATGGCTTGCCCAGGCGGCTGTATCAACGGTGGCGGTCAGCCAACACAGCCAGCCAGCGTAAGAAACTTTGTAGACCTTAAATCTCTCCGTGCTTCCGCTCTGTACTCACAGGACGAAAGAATGACTCTCAGAAAGAGCCATATGAACCAGGAAGTTAAAGCTCTCTACGATGAATACCTTGGCCAGCCAGGCAGCCACAAAGCCCATGAAATCCTTCATACAAGCTATGTAGCACGCCCAATCAAATATTAATATTTGAATCATATTATTAACTCTATATAAAAAGGGGACTGTCGCAGGACAGTCCCTTTTTTCTTGTTAAAATACAAGCAATAACGTATAAATTAATATTTTACTGTTGCCCCGTAGGGGCGGTTTACGAACCGCCTGTACATAACAATAAATTATATATTCCGCCAAACCGCGTAGTAGGGCGAACTGTGTTCGCCCGTGGCAAACCCACAAAACTTGTATTCTCCACCTACCGCGTAGGGGCGGGCGACCTCGACCGCCCGTGGAAACTCCACAAAATCTGTACTCTCCACCCACTGCGTAGGGGCGGGCGCCCCCGACCGCCCGTGGAAACTCCACAAAATCTGTACTCTCCATCCACCGCGTAGGGCGGTTATTAACCGCCAGTGGGAGGCGAAACGCCTCCCCTACAGGGAAGGATTGACATTCTGCCCGTAGGGGACGTTGCCCACAACGTCCCGTTGGATAATCATAAAATCTTAACATTTCCACCTACCCACGTAGGGGACGGCCTCCCGGACGTCCCGTGGTAAACCTACAAAATATATACTCTCCACCCAGCCCATAATTTATCCACGGGCTTGCAATTTACATCCCCGCCTTGCCGTGATATACTGAACATATAAAATATTTTGAGGTTATTATGAATGATTATCTGATAAAAATTATCCTTATTCTATTGGCTGCAGCTACAGGTTTCTGTTTTTTATGGCAGCGCGGCATTATGATATTATCCGTCAAACGAGCGGTGGGTTTTATCGGTCATCGCCGCCGGAACAGCTGGGGTGCCAGCGTAGTCGCATGCACAGGCTATACAAAACGCTCACTGCGCCTTTCAGCAGGCAAAACATATCGTTTTACTTTTGAACAAACCTTGACGGATGGTGAAATCAAGGTAATACTGTCACAAGGCAAACAACCGTTGCTGGCCTTTGATACAGTCAGCACCACTCATACAATAACCGCAGACAGCGGTCTTTATACTGTCACCACTGCTTTTGAATCTGCCAGCGGCGATTACAGATTATTATGGGAAGAAATATGAATTACACATTGATAAAAAACTCAATGACTACTGCTGCCCGTGCAGCTTACAATACCCTTGCCACAGCCACTTTCGGCCTTTCCTTTGAAAACTGGTACAATTCCGGCCATTTCAACGGCAACCATATTCCATACACCCTGTTTGACGGGGAAAAGGCGGTAGCAAACATTTCGGTCAACCTTATGGATGTCAGCTATCAGGGCAAAACAAGAAAATACATCCAGCTGGGCACAGTTATGACTGACCCTGCATACCGCGGAAAAGGTCTGCAGCAAATTATATTCAACGAAATTCTGGCAGACTTTCAGGGCAGGTATGATGCATTGTTCCTGTTTGCCAATAAATCTGTACTGGATTTTTACCCGAAACTGGGCTTTGAAAGAGCAGATTATTTCTCATTTTCTAAAAAGCTGACACCTCGCCGGGCAGAAATCACAAAACTGGATATGTCATCCAACGCAGATGTGGAATTGCTGAAACAGCATTACTCAAAGGGCAACCCGTTTTCCGCCCTGCAGGTCACAGATAATTTCAGCCTGCTTATGTTTTACTGCGGTCAGTTTTTTGCAGATTTTGTTTACTATATCCCACAGTATGACGCTGTGGTCATAGCAGAAAGGGAAGGGGACAGCCTGACCTGCTACGGCATTTACTGTGACAGCGGCAGGGATATGGATGCAATTCTCTCCGCGTTTGGCGCAGAGAATATAAATTTTGCCTTCACCCCAAAGGACACCGCAAACTTTGTCATCACACAGGTAAATGATGACAACACCGCCCTTTTTGTACACAGGACAGGGGAGAATATATTTACCACACCACTCTTGTTCCCTGAAATATTCCACACATAGGAGCAGATATGAAAAAATTATATCAACAGCTAAAAGAATACACCCCCTACAACGAGCAGGAAGCCGCAGACAAAGAGGCAATTCTGGCCTTTATGGAGCGCAATCCTGATGCTCTTTTCCGTGAAAACCTGACAGCTCATTTTTCCGCATCCGCATGGATTGTGAATAAAGCCCACACAAAAGTGTTGATGGCATATCACAACATTTACAATTCCTGGGCATGGACAGGTGGCCACGCAGATGGCAATGCCGACCTTCTGGCGGTTATCCGCCGTGAAGTAGCAGAGGAAACAGGTCTTACCGATGTAAAACTGATCAGCGACGGCATTTTCGGCATCAATGTTCTTACTGTTGAGCGCCATATCAAAAAAGGCAGACCGGTGTCTTCACACCTGCATCTGGATGTGGACTATCTGTTTGAAGCGGACGACAGCCTGCCATTGCGCGTACGGCAGGATGAAAACAGCGCCGTAGGCTGGGTGGATATAGATAAAATAGACACAGCAGTGACGGAAGAAAAGATGAAACCTGTCTACGCCCTGCTGTGTGAAAAGATGGAAAAGTATAGTTCATCTTGACCAACATCAGATGTATGTTAAAATAAAATCATAAAATAAAACGAGGTGTATGATATGAAAGTTCTGCTTATAAACGGCAGCCCAAACACAAAGGGCAATACTGCACGTTCACTTGAAGAAATGGTAAAGGTATTTGAAAAAGAAGGCATTGAAACAGAGGTGATTACAATAGGCAACAAGCCAATTCGCGGCTGTATCGCCTGTATGAAATGCAAAAATCCACAGGGCGGCTGTGTGTTTGATGATGGCCTGAATGAAATTGCAGAAAAATTCAGAGAAGCTGACGGCCTGGTGGTGGGTAGTCCTGTTTATTATGCATCTGCCAACGGCACCCTGATTTCTTTCCTGGACAGACTGTTCTACAGCACAACCTTTGACAAAACAATGAAAGTGGGGGCAGCAGTGTCTGTGGCACGCCGAGGGGGACAGACCACCACATATGATGTACTGAACAAGTATTTTGGCATTTCCGGTATGCCTATTGCATCCGGCCAGTACTGGAACGGTGTACACGGCGCACGTGGCGGTGACGCTGAAATGGATACAGAGGGTATGCAGCAGATGAGAACTCTGGCACAGAACATGGCTTTCCTGATGAAAAGCATTGCCCTGGGTAAAGAAAAATACGGTGTACCTGTGAAAGAACCATTCGAAAGAATGAATTTTATAAGATAATCATGACCACCAGTTGAACTGGTGGTATGCACAAGCCCTAGAAGGGCATATTA
>CAZYSS010000020.1:0-24708 GCA_964649845.1 uncultured Oscillospiraceae bacterium | reverse complement strand
TCACGGTGTACATGGTGGTAACGTTCATGCTCTGCGTCTGTTCTGCCATCCAGGCGACAAAATCATGATTCACACACCAATCTACGCTTCTTTCCGCAGAAACATCAAAGACCTGGGCTGGAATGCAGTTGAATCCGAACTGGTTATCGATGAAAACGGCGTTTACAGAATGGACTTTGAAGATATGGAAAAAGAATTCAAAGCCGGCTGCCGCACACTGCTGTTCTGCTCACCACACAACCCACTGGGCCGCGTTTGGGAAAAATGGGAAGTTGAAAAAATGATGGAACTGTGTGAAAAATATGAAGTTAAAGTAGTTTCAGACGAAATTTGGGCTGACTTCGTATTCTCCGGTCACAAACACGTTCCAGTACAGTCCGTTTCCGAATATGCAAAAATGAACACAATCGCACTGTACGCTCCATCCAAAACATTTAACCTTGCCGGTATGATGGGCTCATACTCCATCTGCTACAATCCATACCTGCAGGCAAGATTTGCAAGACAGTCTTACCTGACAATGTACAACAAAATGACTCTGCCATCAATGTATGCTCTGCTGGGCGCTTACAGCGACGAAGGCTTTGCATGGGCAACAGAACTGATCGCAACAATCGAAGGCAACGCAAAATACGCAGTTGACTACATCCGCAAAAACTTTGAAGGTGTAACAGTTGGCGATCCAGAAGGTACATACGTAATTTTCGTTGATACAAAAGAATGGTGTGAAAAACACGGCAAAACTCATGACGAACTGTTTGTACAGGCTATGAGCTACGGTGTAGGCTGGCAGGACGGTGTAGGCTTCAAAGGCAATACACACTTCCGTATCAACCTTGCACAGCCAAGACACAGAGTTGAAGAAGCTATGGCTCGTCTTGACAAATATGTATTCAACGGCGAATGGTAATAAGTATACACAATCATTGCCATGGTTGTTAAACGATAAAAAGAGCACCCCCCACGGGTGCTCTTTTTGTGTGCAGTTTTTGTTATACAAAAACTGATTTTATACTTAATTCACGTACGGGCGACCAAAGGTAAGCGTAGCGCCGGAATGGTTTTCTGCGCAATAGAAAAATGCGAGCGCGTCCTGCGAGCATAGTGGTGCCCCTACAGGCTTTAATCATACATCCAACCGCGTAGGGGCGGGCGCCCTCGACCGCCCGTATACAGCGATAAATTATATGTTCTGCTGAAACCCTGTAGGGGCGGATATCATCCGCCCGCGGCAAACCCCCAAAACCCGAATATCTCCACCCCAACCGCACATCAACTCTGGCTGTTGGGCTTTGTCACCACCGACGTTATAAACCCGAATATCAGGCTGGCGGCCACGCCACCTGCACAGGCGGAAAAACCGCCTGTGAAAATACCTACAAACCCCTCTTTAGCAATTGCTTCTTTCATACCCTGGGCCAATGTGTGCCCGAAACCCACAATGGGCACCAATGCTCCTGCTCCGGAAAAATCCACCACAGGCTGCCACAGCCCCAGGGCAGACAACACCACACCGCTTACAACAAAGGCCACCAGTATTCTGGCAGGTGTCAGCTGTGTCAGGTCTATCAGAATCTGCCCGGCAACGCATATCAGACCGCCTACAATAAATGCTTTCAGATAAATCATACATCCCCCTTGTCTGCCACTATCTCCACCAGATGCGCCACACAGGGTATGCTTTCTTTCTGCATTGTGGTGGTTGTGCTCAACAATGCACCTGTGGCCATAAACAGTATTTTTTTCAGTTCCCCGTTTATCATTCTGGGCAGTATATCAGCCGCCAGCACACATCCACTGCAGCCGCAGCCGGAGGCACCCGCAGGCGCGTTCTGCCTTTTCATATCATAAATCACCATACCGCAGTCTATGTGGTTATAAAGTTCTATACCCTCTGTAATCATCAGCTGTTTCAGCAGTTCCGTGCCAACAGTACCCAGGTCCCCGGTGTATATGGCGTCATAATCAGCAGGGGTCTTGCCGCTGCAGGTGAAATAATCCACCAGAGTCTGTGCGGCAGCAGGTGCCATGGCAGCCCCCATATTGTTGGCATCCTTTACCCCCAGGTCCACAATCCTGCCAAAACACACCCTTGTTATATACGGCCCTTTGCCCTGTGGCTCCAGAAATACATTGGCTGCTCCGGTCACGGTCCACTGGGCTGTAGGTGTTCGCTTTCCGCCGTAATCCAGCGGTGTGCGGAACTGTCTCTCCGCAGTGCAGAAATGGCTGCTGGCACCTGCCAGGGCGTTGTCGGTCATACCGCTGCTCACCAGACAGGCACCTGTTGCCATAGTAAGAGCCATAGTGCTGCAGGCGCCGTACATTCCTATAAACGGCAGGCTGTAGTCTCTGTAGGCAAAGCCTGTGCTGGTTATCTGGTTGCACAGGTCACCCCCCAGCGCTATATCTATATCCTTCAGTTTCAGGTTTCTTTTGTCCATCAGCAGTCGGATGCTGCGTTTCTGCATGGCTGTCTCCGCCTTTTCCCAGCTGTCCTGACTGAAATAGTCATCCTTGCTGGTAAAATCAAATCCCTGTGCCAAAGGGCCTTCGCTTTCCTTTTTGCCGCCCACACAGCTGAAGGCGGTAATCGCCACAGCCTTTGGCAGATTAATCACTCTGTTTTTCATATATCCCCCTTACAGGAAAAAATGCAGTATTATGCCGTAAACCACTGTGGCCAGCACCCCGTAAACGATTACAGGCCCGGCAATGATAAACATCTTTGCGCCTACCCCTGTAATGAAACCCTCTGCGCGGAACTCCATGGCAGGGCTGACCACCGCATTTGCAAAGCCGGTTATAGGCACCAGAGTGCCTGCCCCTGCCTTTTTGGCCAGTCTGCCGTACCATCCCAGCCCGGTAAACAGAGCAGACAGCCCCACCAGGGTAACGCTGGCCATCAGGCGTGCATCGCTGATGATAAAACCCATATTGCAGTAAAATTTGTACAGGGCCTCGCCCAGCACACATATGCCGCCGCCTACGCAGAACGCCCACATGCAGTTTTTCACCAGTGCCGAATTGGGACTGGCTTTCTGCACCATTCTGCTGTATTCCTGTTTTTGTGTTTTCATATAGTCACCTCATTTCTGCTATTGTGGGCAGAAATATGCACCGTATTCACACAAAAGTAAAAAGGCCCCCCGCAGGGGCCTTTTTACGTAGGGGAAGTATATTTTATTAAGAGGAGAGAATAAATCTATTTTAGTTACTTATATTATATCCCCCAAATGTGTAAATGTTGTTAACTATTTGTGAATTATTACAAAAAAGTTACAAATTATATCTTTGCAAAACAAAAAGCCGTGCACAGCACGGCTCTGGCGGAGGTGAAGAGATTTGAACTCTTGCGATGGCAAGCCACCCTATCGGATTTCGAATCCGAACCCTTCAGCCACTTGGGTACACCTCCATAAAAACACCCGGTGGTTATATTAATTATACCACCGGGATAAATAATTGGCAACAATTTTAATAGGTCATTGGCAGCACGTATATCACCACACACAGGAAGTGCAGCACACTGCCCAGAGTGACAAACAGATGCCATATGCTGTGCATATAGCGGATTTTCATTTTGTAAAACAGTATGCCTGTGGTGTATGCCAATCCGCCTGCAGCCAGCAGTATAAAACCTGCTGTTGGCAGTGCCGCTACAATATCTTTCAGCGCCAGGACTGCTGCCCACCCCATACCGATATATAAAAACAGGGTGTATTTTTCAAATCTGTCCAGATTTATCACATTCAGTCCTATAGCCGTCAGGGCACACAGCCATACCACAGCCGCCACAAAAACGCCTCTTGGGTTGCCCTCCAGAACAATCAGGCAGAATGGTGTATAGCTGCCTGCAATCAGCAGCGGTATGGAGGAATGGTCAAAAATACGGAACAGGCGCTTTACCTTTTCAAAAGGAAAGGCGTGATACAACGTGCTCATTGTATACATAATCACCAGTGACAGCCCGAAAATCAGGCTGCTTGCCACTGCTTTCCGGTTGCCGAAACAGGCGGACAGTGTAACCATCACGGTACAGCCCACCACAGCCCCCAGGGCACTCACCCCGTGGGACACGCTGTTGAATATTTCTTCCCCCACAGTATATCTCTTTATATCTGCCATAAAACCACCGCCTTTTATATTATTATAGCAGAAAAACGTAATAAATTTGTGAAAAGTACAGCTTTTTTGTGTTATTACCCCTCTTGGTGTGCAGGCTATTGATAATTTTCACTTGTTTTGATACAATAATAATATTATGGATACAGGAGATTGATTATGATAGACTCAAGAATTGCAAGAATTAACGAGCTTTACAGAAAAAGCAAAGCAGAGGGCCTGACAGAAGCCGAAAAGGCTGAACAGAAAAAACTGCGCGAAGAATATGTAAAAGGCTTTCGCGCCAGCCTGGTTTCACAGCTGAACAATGTTTCCATCCAGCAGCCTGACGGCACAGTGATAGAACTGAAAGACAAAGGCATCAAAGAATAATTTTTATAATCAAGGCAGGGCATACGTCCTGCTTTTTGTTTTGCCGGCCCCACCCTCGTAAAACCCGGATATCTCCACCCACCGCGTAGGGGACGGCCACCTGGACGTACCGTTGAATAACCACAAAATCTGGACTTTCAAACGACCACGTAGGGGCGGATGCCTACATCCGCCCGTGGCAAATCTACAAAATCTGAGCTTTCAAACCACCGCGTAGAGGCGAATATTATTCGCCCGCAGAATTCCACACCTGTGAAACATAATAAAATTATAAATAGAAATATTGACATTTATGAATTAATTTTATAAAATTGAATTGCGACAAATCAAAAAGGCAATGTAGTTGACCGTTTTGAACCTGCCACAGCTACGAAAAAGGTAAAAGAACGGGCGGGAAAAGCACTTTAACCGCATTTTTTACACAGTCAGCCACAGGTTGCTGAATTGTTTCTCTCCAAAGCACTTGCAGTGGCTGATAAATTGTGATAAATTTATCTATATAGATTTATTCAATTGAAGTATGTTTTGGAGTATTATGGATAAGAACAGATATGACGCATTGAAAATTGAAAATCAGCTTTGTTTTCCTCTCTACGCCTGTTCCAGAGAGATTATAAAACAGTATACGCCTTTCCTTGAAAAGCTGGACCTGACATATACACAGTATATAATAATGATGATATTATGGGAAAAGGGAGGTCTTACAGCTAAAGAGCTGGGACGCCGACTGTATCTTGACAGCGGTACTCTAACCCCTGTGCTGAAAAAGATGGAAGCAAAGGGCTTGCTTACACGCAAACGCTCTGAACAGGACGAAAGATGCCTGATGGTTTCCATTACAGAAAAGGGGATGGATCTCAGGGAACGGGCTGTGGCAGTGCCACGGCAGATGGCGCGGTGTTCTTCACTTTCACCGGAAGATTCTGTACAACTGTATCGCATTCTCTATAAAATACTGGACAAAGCTACAGAAGAAAACACAGAGGAGTAGCCTCTGTCTGTTGTCCGCACTTGTCTGTAAAATGGATTTTTTATTTTGTACCTTTCTCCTGTCGGTTTTACAATTCAGCAACCTTTATAAATAAAAAAGCTCTCCAAACGGAGAGCTTTTTGTTTTATTCAAATGCTATAAACCGTGCAATATTCTGCAGTGTAAACTGATGTACAGTGCCGTCAATAAATGCCATACATACAAAGAATTCCTTTTCCTTGTCATATGCCCATACACCGTGGCCTTTCAGGTTTGGTGCAGACGGATTTCTTCCGGGGTAAACTTCCAGTTTTGTATAGTCCAGATAATCTATATCCGCCAGACCGTATTCTCCATTTTGCGTTTCAGCAATAGGGTAGAAATTATTCCAGCTGAAAAAGGAGGACAGCCTCAATGATGGAAAAACTGTTTCCCAGTATTTTTCAGGCGCGATTTCCCCTGTATATGGGGTGAAACCGCATACGCCTATACAGCCTATCAGCTCGCCATCATCCAGAATATTTACTGTAGCAGCCACTTCATCATAGTGACCCAGCGGCACAGGCACCCCTGCGCTGTTCACCTCTCCGCCATCGGCAGTAACTGTCCAGCTGTCGGGCAGGGTACAGGTGAATTTCCTGCCGTTCAGGTCCAGGGATACCTGTTTGTATACAATACCCATATGTTCCTGAATTTCTCCGCCGCTGTTGCTCATTGTCACAGACAGGGCGATTTTTGTTGCAGTTTCCCTGCTTACCCTGCCGGGCAGAAAAGCAAAACCGCAGAACATTTTTTCCTCTTTGTCATATGCCAGTATGCCAAAGGTTTCATATTGGGGTGCTGCTGCCACGGCAGTGCCCGGGTTTTCCGCCATATATTCATAGTCCACATACTGTATATCCACCAGTCCGTTTTCGCACTTTCCGGTTGTTGTCAGACTTACAAACGGGTCCCATACACACATAGAGGACAGTCGCAGTCCGGGCCA
This sequence comes from uncultured Oscillospiraceae bacterium, assembly GCA_964649845.1. Taxonomy (GTDB): domain Bacteria; phylum Bacillota; class Clostridia; order Oscillospirales; family Ruminococcaceae; genus RGIG3102. Next base: position 18,253 of record CAZYSS010000020.1, on the reverse strand, counting down.
CACGGTTTTGTGGTATTCTTCCTGCGGTATTTCTTCTGTATACGGCTCAAAGGCTGACATACCTATATAGCCTATCAGTTCATCGTCCTGATACAGGTCCACCGTGTAGTCAAACCGCCCCGGCGGCAGTGGAATATCAGTTTCCGGCCTTGGGGTTGTTACTGTGCTCTGCACAGTCCAGTTCCACGGCAGTGTACATTCTATGTTCATATGCTGTACATCTATTGAAGACCGCTTTTCCACCGCCTGTGCCCCTTTTTCATCGGCAAAAGCAACCTGCTGTTTTTCATTTGCATCTACAGTAGGGAAAAACAGCCCTATCAGCACCAGATAGAAAAGTGTGGCAGTAATCATCAGAGTGACGGAATATTTTTTGAAAAAATCTTTTCGGTTTATATTTTCTATTCTCTTTTTCATATTTTCTGCACTGTCAGAGATACACATCAGGTGGCGGTTGAACTGACTGTCTGCATTGTATGCCAGCACCTGCACCATTGCTTTGGCATAGGCCGCACCCTGATGTGTATGATTTACAACCAGGGCATCCACCTCTATTTCCATACTCTGCTTCGACTTGCCAAACAGCCAGCCGATCACAGGGTTGAACCAGTACACGGTCTGTACTGCCAACAGCAGCATATTTGTGGCAGTATGCCAGTAAGACATATGCCCCAGTTCGTGCATAAGTATGGCTTTTACTGTCTGCTCATCCATCTGCTCCACATAAGACGGCAGCAGGATTTTCCCCTTGAAAACCCCTGTCACAGCAGGCACAGACACAATATCCGTTATAATTATTTCTGTGCGCTGTCTGGCAGATGCCAGAAATTCATCGTCTATATCTATGTTTTCTATCCACCGCGATGCACTGCGTCCCGTTGTTTTTATCTGTCTGTTCAGCTTGTACAGGGTGTAAATCAGCCACAGAAACCCTGCTGTCATTCCCCGCAGCCATATGAGAGGCAGAGCCACATCGCATATCAGGGATTTTACATACAGGTCACCCACTTTCTGTTCCAGCTGAACATCGGTCATACCGTATATCTCTATCTCATCTTCCGGTGTCTGCCGGGCCAGAAAATACTGCTGTTCATATAGGTCATATTCATAGCGGTAGGAAATATCCTCTATCGGCTCCAGATAGCGCATAACAGATGTGGTGTTTGCAATAGGGTCTGATATAAATGGCAGTATCAGCACCAGCACCATAGCTTCCCATAAAACTCCGCGTCCGTCCGGGCTGATATATCTGGCAAACAGCTTTGTTGCCGCCACAATTATGCAGCCCATTATCACCGCAGCTACAGAGCGGTACACCAGATGCCAGAACACAGGCGCTATGACAAATGCCAGTCTGTTGATTTCTTTTAAAATAACAGCCATATCAGTCCTCCTGTATCATATCAATCAGCTGCTGCAACTCTTCCTTTGTGATTTTTTCTTCCTGTACAAAGTTCAGCAGCATTTTCTTTGCGCTGCCGTCAAAGGCCTTCTGCAGAAAACTTTTTCTCTCGCTGTTTATATACTCCTGCTGGCTTACAGCCGCGGTGTACAGGTATGTGCGGCTGGTGTTTTCTTCTGCGGTTACAGCGCCCTTTGCCACCAGACGCTGCAGCAGGGTTTTCAGCGTGCTTTTGTTGCCCTCCATTTTTTCAAAAATCTGCGGGCTGGTCAGGGTGCCTTTTTCCCACAGCACTTTCATAATAGGCAGCTCACTGTCTGCAATGGATATATTTTTTTTCATAACAGCCTCCATCGAGATTACAAATGTAGTCTTATTGATTTCAGTTTACAACTGTAATCTCAAAAAGTCAATAGGACAAATGTGAAAGTTTTGTTGTATGTAAACGGGTTGAGATTTTTCTCAAACCACGTAGGGGACGGCCTCCCGGACGTCCCGACAAACGGGCGAACATTGTTCCCCCGCGGGAGGCGAAACGCCTCCCCTACAGGGTCTGATTTCATATCCAACCCCGTAAATATCGATTAAATTTAAATAATACTGTACTGCGTAGGGGCGGACACCCTTTCAGGGCACGCGTGCCCTCATCCGCCCGTCAAAATGGCAACAATCATCCCCATTCATAGAAAACCCGAAAATTCACCCGGGCAACAAAAAAGGGATGCACCGCATCCCTTTTGATTATGTTTATTCCTTTTTAAATTACCGGACCAAGGCAGAAAATATCCACAGAGCCAAAATAACTCAATGCCTCGTTCTTTGTCATACGTCCGTTGAGAGTGTCTATCAGCATCTGGAATGCTTCTTCGCCCACTTCATCAATGCTCTTTTCCCCTGTCAGGATACGGCCTGCGTTCAGGTCCATATCGTGCTGCATTCTTTCATATGTGTTAGGGTTGCCGCAGATTTTGATAACAGGCATTGAAGGGAAACCCTGTGGTGCACCACGGCCTGTGGAGAACATCATCACCTGTGCGCCTGTGGCAGCCATGCCTGTGAGAATTTCCGGCTCTCTGCCCGGTGCATCTTTAATCCACAGCCCTTTCTGGTCTGTCACCTTGTCGCAGTATTCCAGCACACCCTGTATTGGTCTGTGACCGCTTTTTACAATTGCGCCCAGGCTCTTTTCCTCAATACTGGACAGACCGCCTGCAATATTGCCCGGTGTTGGCTGACCGCCGCGCATATCTTCGCCTACAGACATGGCTCGTTTTTCCATTTCGTCAACAATCTGATAGATTTTCTGACCAACAGGGCCGTCTTCACCGCCCACTGCACGTCGCGCCAGGATATGTTCGCCGCCCAGGAATTCTGTTGTTTCACCAAAGATTACTGTGGCGCCCAGGTCCACCAGCTTGTCGGCCACATAGCCGATTACACAGTTGGACGCCATACCGCTGGTTGTGTCAGAGCCGCCGCACTTGATGGACATAACCAGATTGGAAATATCCACAGGCACTCTCTGTATGCCGCTGATTTCCTGTACCAACCTTTGTGCAGCATCTATACCAGCCTGAATGGCGCGGGAAGTACCGCCCACTTCCTGAATATGTATAATTTCAACAGGTTTGCCTGTGGCTTTGATTTCTTCGTAAATTCTCTGATGGTCTGTGCCTTCGCAACCCAGGGAAACTATCAGCGCAGCCCCCACGTTAGGGCTCTGGCCCAGATGGCTCAACACATCTGTAACTCTTTTCAGGTCCAGTGGCAGCTGGCAGCAGCCCTGATGATGAAAATAGCCTATTGTGCCCTGCACCTGGCGGCAGACTGCCTGTGCCACATCGTTGGCACATACCACGCTTGGGATAACAGCCACCAGATTACGTGCGCCGTATTTGCCGTCAGCACGTGGATAACCCATAAATGTATATGACATAATCTACCTCCTACAAATCTCCACGTCCGCGCATAGCTTCCAGATTGTGAACGTGTACATAATCGCCTTTTTTGATGTCACAGCTGGCACGGCCGATGGATTCGCCATATTTCATAATAGCTTCACCCATTGCTATGTCTTTTACTGCAATTTTGTGTCCGTATGGCACATCGCCGTGAACGGTTATTATATCGCTGACGCCTTTTTTGTCGCGCATTTCCACCTGCATACCGTCTGTAATACCATTGGCAAAGATGGTTGCCACGTTGTCCAGGTCATCAACCTTGAGAGCAAGTTTCAGTTCCATATATCCTCCTGTAATAATAAACGTACTGTATTTATTTAATTATATAGCCTGCAGGGTGGCAGTGTCAATTTTGAATAACAATATCAGTCGATATAAATTGAGGTTTATCGCACCTGTGATGCTGGGAATGACATTATCAGGTGGTGTGGGTGTTCCACGTGCGATTCACAAATCGCCCGTTTTTGGATGTTACGCTTAACTGCGTAGGGGCGGATACCCTTTCAGGGCACGCATGCCTACATCCGCCCGTGGAATACCCTCAAAACCTGGACATCTCCATCCACCGCGTAGGGGCGGGCGCCCTCGACCGCCCGTATATAGCGATAGATTATTTATTCTGCTTAAACCGCGTAGGGGCGAACATTGTTCGCCCGCGGGAGGCGAAATGCCTCCCCTACAGGGTCTGATTTCACATCCAACCCCGTAAATAACGATTGAATTTAAATAATGCTGTACTGTGTAGGGGCGGTTCACGAACCGCCCGTGGCAAATCCACAAAATCTGTATTCTCCACCCACCTCGTAGGGGCGAACAATGTTCGCCCGTGGATTATCCGCAAAATCAAGCTTGGCAGGGGCGATTTACAAATCGCCCCTGCACACCTGCAATATCACCCACAAAAAACCCAGGCACAGCAGCTGTGTCTGGGGTTGTAATGCAATATTGATTTACAGTTTTTCCAGCACCCACTGGCGTATAGCTTTTGTCACGCCATCTTCTCTGTTGCTGGCGGCGCGGTATGGGTATCTCTCTTTCAGGTCGTCCGGTGCGTTTTCCATTACAAAGGCATAGGCTGCGTTTTTCAGCAGAGGTTCATCGTTGTAAAAATCCCCGAATGCCATTGTTTCTTCTTTTGTTACGCCAAACATTTTCTGCAGGCTCTGGATAGCCAGCCCTTTGTCTGCGCTTTTGTCCATAATATCCACCCATATGTTGGCAGACATATGAATTGTATTTTCACCCCGGAACTTTTCTGCCAGCGGCAGGTAGGTGTGGTTTTTTATATCTCCTGTGGCATCGTATACAGACACCTTGAATATATCATCCTGCACTTCATACAGATTGTCCACCCAGGTAACAGGGGAATAGTGCTTTGCCATTTTTTCCATAAATGCAGGGCTGCCGGTGGTAACATATGTGCCGTGGGTGCCGCACAGCATAGGGTCAGCGTTTTCTATTTTATCAATTTCACGCAGCATCCGGTGCACGTTTTCTACATGAATATTGTGTGTTTCAATCACTTCACCCTTGTTGTAAATATTTGCACCGTTGTCACAGATAAACATCATCTTTTCAGCCAGCGGACCGAAAAAGCCTGCAGCGCCGCAGTAATCCCTGCCGGATGCCGCCAGCAGAACAATGCCTTTTTCATCCAGAATGTTCCATATTTCTTCAAAATCATCAGGTGGTGTTCTGTTGCTGTTTATCAGTGTGCCGTCCAGGTCGGTAGCTATCAGTTTAATCATAGTTCCCCCAAAAAGTTATATTTACACAAAGTATATCATAAAAATATATCTATTACAAACTATATTTACGCCCCGTAGTATGCCAGACACAGCTTGCGCATGGCCTTGTCCTTTATGCGGTAGAGCTGGCTGCGTTCCACACCCAGCTTTTCGCTGAGAATATCTATATAGTCCCAGGTGCGCTCCAGATAAAAATGGCGTATAACAAGCCGTTCCCTGTTATCCAGCACCTGCATACAGCAGTCTATATCCAGCAGGAATTCCCGGTTGGCGGCATAGGTGCGCTCCATTCTGGCCAGAGTCCGGCTGCGGGTCAGACCGCTTTGTGTTGTTTTGTCCCCGTGTTTTTCCAGCTGCCATTTTGCCGCCTCTATCTGCTGTAGCAGAACAGGCTGCATCTGCTTTATCGTGCCATAGTCTTTCAGCTGTTTCAGCATAGCGTGTTTGTACATATTAACTCCACCTCCGCAATATAATTATCACTAACTGTGATATATTATAGTGCTATAATCACATAAAGTCAATAGATTTTCGCATAAAATACCACTGGTAGTTGTATTTTGCTGCCGGAAATGGAATAATTACCCTTTTACAAATATCACGTAATGTGATATAATTATCACAAAGGATGTGAAATGATGAAAAATCTTGCAGTTTTGAGAAAAAGCAAAGGTCTTACCCAGATGCAACTGGCAAAGCTGATAGGCGTGTCCACCAGCACTGTGGCAATGTGGGAAACAGGCCAGCGCAAGCCGGATTACCACACAATAGTGCGCCTGTGTGATTTTTTTGCAGTGGGCTTTGAGCAGCTGCTGGGAGTGGACAAACCACAGCCTGCCCTTGCAGAAACTGTGGCTGTTCCGGTGCTGGGCTATGTGCGCGCAGGTGTGCCCAACACAGCAGAGCAGAACATTATCGGCTACGAGCTGATAAATGAACAGCTGGCAAAGAGCGGTGAGATTTTCTGCCTGACTGTAAAAGGGGACAGTATGGAACCCAAAATGAGCGATGGCGATACAGTTGTGGTGCGCCGCGGCAGCACCGCAGAAAACGGCCAGACTGCTGTGGTGGTGGTAGGCAAGGAAGAAGCCACCGTGAAAAAGGTGCTTTTCCACAAAGACGGGCTGACTCTTGTGCCCACTAACCCGGACTATATGCCTGTTTATTATACCGGCCGGGAATGTGAAAACCTGCCCGTGACCATAGCAGGCGTGGTGGTGGAACTGAGATGTAAATTCGGATAAATATGTTCAAAAGGCACAGCAGAGCTGTGCCTTTCAGTTTGCCGGTATGGTAAATATGTGCGAGACTGCCTCCCGGATGTGCAATATATAACGATTGAATTTGTGTGTTGTTGCAAGCGCGTAGGGGCGACTATCAGTCGCCCCGTGGGAGGCGAAACGCCTCCCCTACGAAATCTGATTTATACTCAACCGCGTAGGGGCGGGCGCCCTCGACCGCCCGATAAATTGACGAACATAGTCCGCCACTACATAAAGGGGTTCGGGGAAATACTTTTCCCGAACCTCTTTATGAAACGACTCATAATTCGCGTAGGGGCGACTATCAGTCGCCCGTGGGAGGCGAAACGCCTCCCCTACAAAGGCTGATTTATACTCAACTGCGTAGGGACGTTGCCCACAACGTCACACCAAACGGACGACCGCAGGTCGCCCCTACGTGTTTACGTCGATGCACAAATATAGTTATAATCCATAGTCGTTTAGCTCCGTCACCCATTTACCCACAAAACGCCGGGCGATGCCGCCCGGCGTTTCATTTTGCTCTGCAATAATCTCTGTTACAGCTTTTTGCTGCCGTCAATTATATATTCCTTTATAGTTTTTGTCACGCCGCCGGCGTTGTTGTCTCCTGCGCGGTATGGGTATTTCTGTTTCAGCAGTTCCACGCCGCCGTCCATAACAAACGGGTAACCTGCCTGCGCCAGAAAACTGTCGTCATTGTAATAATCGCCAAAGGCCATTGTCTCCTCTTTTGACACACCCAGTTTTTCCTGTATCAGCTCCAGACCATAACCCTTGCTGGCTTTGCTGCTTACAATATCCACCCATATTTCGCCGCTTACATACACTGCGGCCTCGTTGCCAAATTCTTTCAGCAGAGGCGGATAGGAATAGTTGGTTATATCGCCGCTGCCGTCAAAAATGGCGATTTTGAAAATATCATCCTCCAGCCGGTACAAATCATCATAGCTTTCCAGCAGTTCCATAGGGGAATACGGGGTTTCTGCCCACCGCATAAAATCATCACAGCCGGGTGCATAATATATTTTGTCCACAGTGAAAACCAGTGGGTCGCAGCTGTCCAGCTTTTTTATCAGGTCCAGCGCGCGGTGCAGCTGGTCCCTGGTCAGCGGATGTTTTATTATCAGGCGCCCGTTTTCATATATGTTTGCACCGTTGTTGCATACACACAGCATTTCCAGCACCCTGTCTCCCAGGGCAGGCAACACGGCGTCATAGTTTCTGCCTGTTACAGCCGCAAAAGCCACTCCTTTTTCTTTCAGCCCGGCCAGCACAGCGTCCAGGTCAGGTGGTATATGCTTGTTGTCATCCAGCAGAGACCCGTCCAGGTCGGTGGCAATCAGTTTTATCATTTTGCACTCCGTAAATAAATTGTATGTTTTCAGTATAGCACAAAGAGGAAAAGGTGTAAACTCGCCGCACAGGCTGCCGGGCTGTAATTATAAACCGCCTCTTAACATTTCATCATTATTATTGTAATTTTCTTATATTTAATGTATAATAACTAAAAGTATGCAATTTTTTAAGTTGTAAAAAATTTATAAGCGAGGTTAACTAATATGGCTAACAAAAAAGTACTTGTTACAGGTGCTGACGGTTTTATCGGCTCACATCTGACACAGCAGCTTATCCGCGAAGGCTATGACGTAACAGCTTTCTGTGCCTACAACTCTTTCGGCACATGGGGCTGGATAGATACATTTTCAAAAGAAGAAAAAAATGCCCTGAATGTAATTATGGGTGACGTGCGCGACCCTAACGGCGTGCGCGTGGCAATGAAAAATATGGACACAGTTTATCATCTGGCTGCCCTTATTGCCATCCCATTCTCATACCATTCACCGGACACATATGTTGATACAAACATCAAAGGCACTCTCAATGTTCTGCAGGCTGCCCGTGACCTGGACACACGCCGTGTTCTGGTTACTTCCACCAGTGAAGTTTACGGCACAGCACAGTATGTGCCAATCGATGAAAAACACCCATTCCAGGGCCAGAGCCCATACTCTGCCACAAAAATCGGTGCAGACAGAATTGCTGAAAGCTTCTACCGCTCATTCAACACACCTGTTACAATCGTGCGTCCTTTCAACACATTCGGTCCACGCCAGTCTGCACGTGCTGTTATCCCTACAATCATTTCACAGTTGCTGGCAGGCAAAAAAGAAATCCATCTGGGTTCTCTCACACCTACACGTGACTTCAACTATGTAAAAGACACAGCAAACGGCTTTGTTACTATTGCAAAACACGACAATACAATCGGCCGTGAACTGAACATTGCCACAGAAAAAGAAATTTCCATCGGTCAGCTGGCAGAAGAACTTATCCGCCAGATTAACCCAGAAGCAAAAATTGTTACAGACACAGACCGTCTGCGCCCTGAAAAGAGCGAGGTTAACCGTCTGCTGGGTACAGCAAAAGAGCTGAACAAGCTGACAGGCTGGAAACCAAACTACACATTTGAAGAAGGCATTGCCGAAACTATCGAATGGTTCCGCGGCAACCTGTCCTCTTACAAAACAGATATTTACAACATCTAAATAACGGCGGCGTTATTTATGGATAATAAATTTATAAATAAAATCAAAGCTACTTACGATACAGTCAGACAAAAGCCTATGCTGGTATATGGTATAGGCTGTTTGCTTTTGGCTGTATTTTCTTTTTTCTTCACATATTACCTGCGAGTGATATATTCCCCGGCCTGGCTGGGGCAGATTAAGGGCACAGTGGCAATTTCGCTGGCCTTTATCCTGCTGTGGACAGCCTGGATGGCGGCCTCCCGCTTCAATGGTAGAAACCAGCCGCTGTTTATGGTCCTGCTGCTGTTTGTGCTGGGTATGGTATTTGTGTTTGCCACACCGCCCAATCAGGTGCCGGACGAACAGACCCATTTCCTGCGCAGTTATCAGATGGCACAGGGCCAGTGGGGTTTTGACCAGCATCACGTTTTCCCCGATGATGTAAACAGCCTGATTGCCCATTTTCATGTGGCCCACAACAACGGCTACCCTGCAAAGGAAGGCAACACAGTCTACAACCGCTTCCTTGAATATTACGATGCAGTGAATTCAGGGGAAAAGGCAGAGAATACAGGCATTATTATTTTCCAGGTTATACCGTATATTGCCGGAGCAACAGGCATCTTTATTGCCAGACTGCTGGGCCTGGGGGCACTGGGGGCATATTATGCCAACAGGATTGCAAACCTTGTGTTCTTCTGCGTGTGCTGTTACTATGCGCTGAAATTCAGCGGAAAATTCAGGGTGATAATGTTCACCCTTATGTCATTGCCGCTGATGATATTTATGGCGGCCTCCTGCAATTCTGACAGCTTTCTTTTCGGCCTTATGTTCCTGATGTTCGGCACGGTACTTAGCCAAGAGTTTGACAACAAAAAGGCGGTGCTGTTTGCCATTTCCCTGGCAATACTTACCACCTGCAAAATGAGTTATATTGTTTTCCTGCCGCTTTTTTTCTGTATACCAAAAGAAAAATGGCAGGTGAAAATCAAGGATAAAAATATCAGCCGTCTTGTATATCTGGCGATCACCCTGGCGGTGTTTGCGATTGTGTATCAGGGCATGGCAGTTTATGTGCAGGCTTTTTCCAATTTTGGAGAAATTCCCCGCACAATGTCAGATTCAGACCCTGCCAAACAGCTGATGTTTATTCTCACAAACCCTCTGCGCTATGTGGCGGTGTTTGTGGACACGCTGAAAAACAATGCTTTCTTCCTGTTCAGCGGCGGTCTGCTGGGCTGGCTGGATGTAAACCTACCTCTTATCAATTATCTCACACCTGTTGTGGTGCTGCTGGCTTGTATAAAACAGGCAGATGTGTTTGACAGAAAGGATATGCAGAAAACTGTGTGGTTCTTTATCTGCAGTATCCTCACCTACGGCGTGGTGCTTACAGGCCTGTACCTTTCCTGGACACCTGTGACGCTGCCTCAGATTATCGGTCTGCAGATGAGATACGTATACCCTGCTTTTATGGGTTTCTGCATGGTCATTGGCCAGTACTTTTCCACAAGAACAGCAAAAAATGTTAAAAACACAGACCTTTCCTGTATACGGACAGGCTATGTGTTTACCATAATGTCAGCAGTGCTTATGTTGATTGTTTATTATTTACCTGAAAGGGCGGTGGTTTTTGTTGCTTAACAGTGTGATTTCCTTTGCATTCATAGTGGCATTTGCCTTTGCCCTTTATGCAATTACTGATATCAAGGCATCCATCACGCCACTGGTTTCATTGGCTGTGCTGATAAATGTTGTGTCCCTTGCGGCTATGGCGGATATGCTTATGCCCGGCGTGTGGCTGGCTTACGGCCTGTCCGCAGCGGCATTTGTGTTTGCCCTGCTGAAAAACAGGGACAGCCTGCAGGAAAAACTGGCAGGCTTCCTTTCCCCGGGTGTGATACTGTTTTTAATCAGCAGTATGGCCATGCTGGTGTTCCTTGCTGTGCGCCAGCCGCTGATGAGCGAATGGGATGAATTCTCCTTCTGGGGTATCAGCAAACATCTGCTGCAGATACACGACCAGTTGTACACCTTTTACAAATCCAGCATGATTGGCAACTCCACACCGCCTACCCTTGCGGTGCTGTCCTACTTCTTTCAGTGGGCAAATGCAGAGTTTGCAGAATGGATTGCGTTTTTCGGCTATGATGTTATGTTCTTTGCCTGTTATTCTGCTTTTACAGCAGCTTTTGACAGAAAAAGCTGGAACAGTGCCTTTACAGTTTACCTTTTCGGCTTTTTAAGCCCTTATATATTTGAAGTTTATACAAAAATAATACATCTGGAGCCTGTTTATATCACCACCTATGCAGACGTGCCTCTTGGGGTGGTTACTGCAGGTGCGCTGGCTGTGTATTTCTTCTCTGACAGAAATGACAGCCGCGGCGGCTTCTCCCTGCTGCCGGTGCTGATGTTCCTCACCCTTATCAAGGATATGGGTTTTGCCCTGTCCTGCATTGTGGCATTTATAGCTTTCTTTGATATGCTGGTGGGCAAAAAGGAATTCTCTTTCCTTAAAATCAGAGGCTTTTTCGGCAAATGCTTTGCTGCAGCGGCTATGCTGGTTGTGGCTGCCGGCTCTTTCCTGGGCTGGTCCGCCCATATGGCACGCGTAATGCAGCGCAATCCGTTTGAACTGGGTGGCGAAACCAATATGAGCCAGGTGCAGATGCTTATCACAGGCGTGAAAGAGCTGCTTATCGGCCCGCAGTCAGAAAAATTTGTATATGTGAAACAGCGGATGTTTGATGCTTTCTTCACATCAAAAATTTCCATGATTGGCAGCGGTGTGGTGGTGTTTGCTCTTGTTACCCTGCTGTTTGTACTGGCATTTGTGCTGGGGGACAAAACAGGCAGAAAACGCAGCGCTGTGATGTATGTGACCACAATCATAGGTTTTGTGGGTTATTACGTCTTCCACCTGTTCCTGTATGTTTATATTTTCAAGGACAATGCTTACGGTCTGGTAAGTTACAACCGCTATATCTACCCTTATTATATACTGTGGCTGTCGGCTGCGGTGTTTGCCCTGTGTCTTGCAGTAAAAGACGGCAGACGCTTCTGGGCAAAGGGTGCCCTGATGGGCTTTGTGGGATGTATATTCCTGCTGTTCAATTTCTACGTGAGCTATGACAATATATTTATAGAATGTAACGACCGCTCCTTTGCCACCCGTCTTGATATAAAGAAAAGGGTGGAATATATAGAGGATGCCATAGGCGAAGACGATGTTATCTTCCTGCACTGCGGTGGAGACAACGGGGAAAGATGGTTTATCTACACCCACGAATTTGCCGCCAACATGATAGTGGAAGAAAAAGCTGTTGATACTGAGGGCCTTTCCCAGCAGGAAGCAATCGAAAAATATCAGCAGACCTTCTATGAACGCTTTGTGCAGGCAGGGGTTACACACCTGATGGTGGACCACACCAGCCCTGCTTTTGAAACATACTTCGGGGACCTGTTTGTGGATTACCCGGTAGGAAATGTGGGCACAAACTGTATGGCCTATTATAAAGTGAATTATGAAAACGACTGGTACAGCTTTGAACTGGTAAAGGGAGGGGACATCAATGGTTGACAGACTTAAAAATATTTCCTCCCGCCGGATAATTGCCGGCACAGCCCTTGCCCTGGTGGCAGGCTTTATCGCCGGCGGTCTGCTGGGCTTTGTCACAGAATCCGCCGCCAGAAAAAACGGCAGTCTTTCCACACAGGTTCTGCAGGCAGAAGATTTTTCCTGGTCCGGTATCGAAGTGAAAAACGGTGAAACAATCACAACTGACTATGACCCGCAGATGATTACAGAATTCAATGGCAAGCTGACCAGCGTCAGATTTTATATGGAGTACAGCAGCTATCCCGGTGAAATGACAGTTTATTACACAGAACCAGGCGATGCAGGCTTTTCGGTGCAGAAACGCCTGTGGATTGCTCCTGTGCAGGGGCAGGCCGGCTGGTATGAGGTGGAAACCTCAATGAAAAACGTGGCCAGTCTCCGCATAGACCCTACAATGTATGCCGGCAACGTACTCAGCTTTGGCGATTTCATCATCAACGGTGAAAAAACCTTTGCCGATTACTTTGCATTTTCTTATGGAGATATATTCAATCTTATCCTGTACACAGGCATTGTCAGCTCTGTGCTGAAATTCCTGCAGGAAATGCTGAAAAAACAATTTGACTAAACTATTTCAATTTTTACAGAAAGGAGAGTGAGCAGTTTGATAAATGCTTTTGCAGCTTTTGTGGCAGTGCTGCTGTTTGCCTTTGCCCTTTATGCCCTGGCAGACCTGCGCCCGTCATTGACACCGCTGGTGTCTGTGGCTACACTGGTGAACATCACAGTGATAATGGCCCTGTTCAATATGCTTAAACCCGGTGCGGTTACGGCATATATGCTGTCAGCTGCCGCTTTTGCCTTTGCTGTGTATAAAAACAGAGGAAACCTGGCAGAAAAAATGTGGGGTTTTCTCTCTCCTGGTGTGGTGATGTTTACAGTCAGCTGTCTGGCTATGCTGGCATATCTGGCATATGCACAGCCGCTGATACACGAATGGGACGAATTTTCTTTCTGGGGTATCAGTCAGCTGATGATAAAAAACCACGACCAGCTTTACACATATTACAAATCCAGTATGCTGGGCCAGTCCATTCCACCGGCATTGCCTGTGCTGTCATATCTTTTCCAGTGGGCAAACCCGCAGTTTACAGAATGGGTGGGCTTTTTCGCATACGATGTGCTTATATTCAGCGCATTTTCCGCATTTACAGCGGCGTTTGAAAAGAAAAGCTGGAACAGTGCGGTTTTTGCATATCTGATTTCATTCATCACCCCGTTTTTCTTTGCAGTGTCAGACTTTGCCACATATCTTGTGCCTGTGTATATCTCCGCATATTCCGATATACCTATGGCGGTTGTCACCGCCGGTACAGTGGCAGTGTATTTCTTCTCTGAAAAGGACGACAGCCGCCGGATAGTTCCGGTGTTGTCTCTGCTTATGCTGCTTACCTTTATCAAGGATATGGGTCTGGCCCTGTCCTGCATAGCTCTGTTTGTTATCTTCTTTGACCTGCTGATAAGCAAAAAGCAGTTCTCTTTCCTGAAAATCAGAGGTTTTCTTGGCAAATGCGCCGCAGCGGCGGCTATGCTTGGCGTGACAGGCGGCACCTTTGTGGCCTGGAGTATACATCTGGGCAAGGTGATTTCTGTAGACCGCTCTGACTACGGCGGCGAAGCAGGTATGGGCATGGTGGAAATTCTCCTCACAGGTGTTAAGGAACTTCTCATAGGCCCCAAAAGTGAAAAATTCCTTATTATACAGGATGCGTTTTTCTCCGCATTTTCCGGCAGAAAGGTTTCCATGGCCGGCAGCGGCAGAAACGTATTTATAATAATTGCCACAATATTTGTGCTGGCAATTGTATTCGGTGATAAAACGGGCAGGAAACGTTCTGCCACAATGTTTGTCACCAGCACCACAGGCTTTGTGGGATATTATCTGTTCCACCTGCTGTTGTATGTTTATGTACTCAGCGACGAAGCCTACAACCTTACCAGCTACGAAAGATATATGTATGTTTACTACATCCCGTGGTTGATGATGGCGGTGTTCAACCTGGCCATGGCTGCCCGAGACGGCTATAAATTCTGGGCCAAAGGGGTACTTGCAGGCATAACCTGCTGTATGCTGTTGCTTTTCAGCTTCTATGCCCTGCCACAGAATGTGTTCACCGGCATAAACGGCAACACCTATGATGCCAGAAAAGAAATTGGCACAAAGGCGGATTATATCCGTGATGTGGTGACAGAAGATGACGTTGTCTACCTGTACAGCGGACAGGACAGCGGTATCCGCTGGTTTACCTACACCTTTGAGCTGCCGCAGCTGCACATTATCCCGAACAGCGGCCTGACCTCTGCAGGGACAACTCCACAGGAAACAAAGGACCTGCAGCAGAAGGAACTGTACGACCGCTTTGTAAAATACGGTGTAACCCACGTGCTGATAGACTGGGCATCTGCAGGCTTTGAAGAATACTTTGACGAACTGTTTGATGTGTCTATGAAAGGCATCGGCAGCGTGCAGGTGGCTTACTACAAGGTAAACTACACCGATGACTGGTTCAGTTTTGAACTGGTGAAGGGAGGTCAGGTAACCTATGAATAAGCGTATCGAAAAAATCAGGCTATGTCAGCTGGTGCTGCTGGCAGCGATACTGACCGCTCTTGCATTTGCCGCAAAAGGCATAAAGGATTATCTGGCAGAAGCTGCTGCAAGAAAAAACGGCAGTATGACCACGCTGGACCTGCAGATACAGGATTTTGAACAGACAGCCTTTAAAAAAGTGGATGGCGGCTGGCGGACAACAGACACCGACCCACAGCTGGTTTACACTGTAAACGGCCTTGTTTCCTCCGTTTATATGGAGATGGACAGCCAGCTGTACACAGGCAATGTGGTAGTGTACTACACCAATCCGGGTGACAGCGCCTATTCAGCACAGAAAAGAATGTTTCTTGTGCAGGACAAGGACAATCCGTCCTGCTTCCGTGGCACCATGCCGCTGCAGCAGGTGGAAAACATCCGCATAGACCCCACATCGGTGGCAGGCAACGTGCTGGACTTTGGCTCCATTGTCATCAATCCACAGCGCACTTTGGCTGACTATTTTGAAATTACTGCATATACAGTGCTGATGTATATGATTTATACCGCCCTGTTGGCGGCAATTCTGCGATTTATTCAAGAATTTTTTACAAAAAGTTACGAATAACTATATAAAAATTTACAAATACGTTGTATAATAATATAGATATAAATTAATTCTGACTTTAATACAGGAGAAAATATATATGGAAAGAAAATTCATTCCTCTTTCAGTGCCTAATTTCCCAGGCAATGAAGTTAAATATGTAAGCGAAGCAGTTGCGTCCACATGGGTATCCACAGCTGGTCCGCTGATTCCAAAATTTGAAAAAGCTATGGCTGAATATATGGGCACAGAGCACGTTGTTGCAACAAACAGCGGTACAGCAGCCCTGCACCTGTCTCTGGTTGATGCAGGCATCGGCCCTGGTGACGAAGTTATCTGTGCTGCCCTCACATTTATCGCAGCTGTAAACCCTGTTCGTTTCTGCGGCGCAGAACCTGTGTTTGTTGACTGTGACAAATACTTCTGTATGGACCCTGACAGCGTGCAGTACTTTATCGACAACTACTGTGAAATGCAGGATGACAAACTTATCAACAAAACAACAGGTGCACACGTAAAAGGCATGATTCCTGTTCACGTTTTCGGCAATATGGCAAATATGGAACGCCTGATGGATATTGCAGAAAAATACAACCTGTTTGTGCTTGAAGATGCCACAGAATCCGTGGGTACATTTGTAACAGAAGGCCGCTACAAAGGCCGCCATCTGGGCACAATTGGCCACTACGGCGCACTGTCCTTCAACGGCAACAAAGTTATGACAACAGGTGGCGGCGGCATGGCTATCTGCCACAACGATGCATCCCGTCACAATATGGCTATCCTGTCTGAAGAAGCACAGGATATGGCAAAAAAAGAAGACAACCTGCTGTTTATCCACACAGACGTTGGCTACAACTACCGTATGAACAACATTGCAGCAGCACTGGGTCTGGCACAGCTTGAACACCTGGAAGACTTTGTTGCAGCAAAAAACAGAAACTTTGCTATCTACAAAGAACTGCTGGACGGCAAAAACGGTCTGAAAATCATCGACTACACACCTGGCATCCGTTCTTCAATGTGGTTCCACCAGCTGTATCTGGATAACTGCAAAATCACAAGAAATGAAATGATTGAAGGTCTGG
Organism: uncultured Oscillospiraceae bacterium; assembly: GCA_964649845.1. Classification (GTDB taxonomy): domain Bacteria; phylum Bacillota; class Clostridia; order Oscillospirales; family Ruminococcaceae; genus RGIG3102. The sequence goes on along the minus strand of CAZYSS010000020.1, from coordinate 1,502 downwards.
CACAGAGAAGAATCCAGTCCCGCCCAATCTGGCTGCTGAACCCTGACCAGGCACCATACAAAAACAGCCAGTGTATGCCTTTGCCAAACGCAAGAGACTACGTGGGCAAAATCGTAAACATCCCTTGTTCTTCCGGTATGACAGAAGAAGAAGTAAGAATCGTTTGCGAAGAAATCCTTGACCTGACAAAATAAAATCAGATAATTGCCTCTCTTGTTAAAGAGAGGGGGACCGCTTGCGGTGGAGGGATTCCTTTATGTCTCTCAAATAAAAACACAGGAGAATTCCTATGCTTATTGACGAACTTATTATAAATGAAGATATGCCTGTCCTTGAGGCAATGCAGCTGCTGAACGACAAAGAGAAAAAAATCCTTTTTATCGCACCTGACCTGAAGCTGAAAGCAGTGCTGACAGACGGCGACATCCGCCGTCATATCCTGCGCGGCGGCCGGCTGGATGCAAAGGTGGGCGAAATGGCAAACTACAACTTCCTTTCCCTGAACGCAGGCCAGCGCAGCCAGGCAAATGCCTTTATGATAAAGCATTCCATCTACGCCCTGCCACTGCTGGACGGTGACGGAGTGATTGCTGATGTGGTTTTCTTTGATGAAAGCAGTGTAAAAGTGAATAAGAAACTGGATTTGCCTGTTGTAATTATGGCAGGTGGCCTGGGCACACGTCTGTACCCATACACCAAAATCCTGCCAAAACCACTTATTCCTGTAGGTGAAAAGCCGATTATCGAACATATCATCGACCATTTCAAAACTTTTGGCTGCCAGGATTACAAAATCATCGTAAACCACAAGAAAAACATGATAAAAGCTTATTTCAACGAGCTTTGCAAAGATTACAATGTGGACTTTGCCGATGAAGAAACTTTCCTCGGCACAGGCGGCGGTCTGGCCCTGCTGAAAAACAAGGTGAACGGCCCGTTCTTCCTGACCAACTGCGATGTGCTGATTGAAGCAGACTACAGCGATATTTACAAGTTCCACCAGAAAAACGGCAACCTGATTACCGTTGTGTGTGCTCTTAAACACGTTACCATTCCATATGGCGTTTTCAATCTGAACAGCGATGGTGAAATCGATTCCGTTACAGAAAAACCAACCTTCAATTTCCTGACCAACACAGGTATGTACCTTGTGGATGGCAGAATCATTGAAGAACTGGAAGAAAACAAGGTGATTTCTTTCCCTGAAATTATGGAAAATTACCGTGCAAAAGGCTTTAAAGTGGGTGTATATCCTGTAAGCGAAGACAGCTGGATGGATATGGGCCAGCTGGAAGAACTGGAAGCAATGCGCAGACGTCTGGAAAACAAATAATACATAAAAACAAACCGGCTGGAGAAATCCAGTCGGTTTTTCTGTTTCAGCAATTCATTGCTGAAGTATAAATTTTTATATCTCGCGTAGGGGCGGATATTATCCGCCCGCTTAAATTTCCACAGACTATCTGTTTTTAATATGTAGGGGCGGGCGCCCTCAACCGACC
>CAZYSS010000019.1:0-25390 GCA_964649845.1 uncultured Oscillospiraceae bacterium | reverse complement strand
CCACTTTGTCAGCCAGATTGTCCAGGCTGCCGTATTTTGCCATATGCTGGTTAACGATGTCGTTGATAGATGCACAGCACAGGAAATATTGCTGTTTCAGACGCAGGATTTTACCTTCCAGATGATTGTCGTTTGGATAGAGAACCTTGGAGATAAGTTCAGCGTCAGAACCGGATTTGATAGCAGCCAGGTAGTCACCTCTGTTAAAGCTTTCCATATCGATTGTAGGGCTTTTTGCCTGCCACAGTCTCAGTTTGGAAACGCCTTCAGAGCCGTAACCTGATACATACATATCGTGTGGTACAGCCATTACGCTTGTGTAATCCTTGTGGATTGTGTGGTGGTAGTTGTCAAACCATTTGTCTTCAACGTGACCGCCAAATCTTACTTCGATAGCCTGGCTTGGGTGAGCTTTCAGCCATACCTGACCGCCTGGCAGCCAGTTGTCTGGCATTTCCTGCTGCCAGCCGTTAACTATTCTCTGTTTGAAGATGCCGTATTCGTACAGAATGGAGTAACCGCCGCCTGCATAACCGTCTGCAGCGATAGCATCCATAAAGCAGGCTGCAAGACGGCCAAGACCGCCGTTGCCCAGACCTGCATCCGGTTCACATTCGTAGATAATGTCTTCGTTTATGCCCAGGTTTTTAAATGCTTCTGAAGCGATTTCGTTCAGACCAAGGTTGAACAGGTTTGTTTTCAGGCTGCGGCCCATCAGGAATTCAATACAGAGATAGTAAATCTGTTTTGAACCCTGTCCGTTAGCTTTTGCCATAAACTGTTTCTGCTTGGCACTCATGATTTTGCGCACATTGAAAGCCGCAGCCTTGTAAATGTCTTCATAGGATGCAGTTTTGAAATCTGTGGAGAATTCGTGCAGGAGAGTGTCTTTAATCATCTGCTCAAATTCTTTCGCAGTAATGTTTTGCATGATGTAAGTTTCCTTTCTTATAATTAAAATAGATTAGGATTTAAACCAATCTATATTAATGACTTAATTATATATATGGTTATAGTCATACAAACTACATTATAATACTGTGTTAACAAATTATCAACTAAAATTTTGAAAAATTTATATAAATTTGTTGCTTAAAGATGTAATATATAGTATTATTATGTTGGATTAATTTATGGTAAAATATAATTTAAGATAAATATTTGGTATACAGGGGGATAGCTATGGCTTTCAATAAAGTTAAATTGAATATTGCAGGTACAAGCTACGTTATCAATTCTGCTGACAGCGAAGAAAACGTGCTGAAACTGGCAGACACATTGGATAAGGATATGAGAAAGATCCTTGAACAGAGCCCATCTGCTTCTATCACAGCAGCTGCTGTAATCTGCGCTCTCACATATCTGGACAAGCTGGACAAATCAGACAGCAGTGCAGACAATATGCGTACACAGGTGAGACAGTATCTGGAAGATGCAAACAGAGCCAGAATGGAAGCAGAAAAAGTTAAACTTGAACTGGAAAAACTGAAAGTAGACATTCAGTATCTCAAAAATCAAAGAGGTAACAATGATTAATAAAACTGAAATTTTAGCTCCTGCCGGCAATATGGAAAATCTTATTGCCGCTGTTTACAGTGGTGCAAACGCTGTATATTTGGGTGTTCAGAGTTTCAATGCCAGAGCGTCAGCGGCCAACTTCAGTTTTGAAGAACTGAAAAAGGCTGTTGGCTTTTGTCATGCCCGAAATGTAAAGGTAAATGTAACACTTAACACTATTCTGTATGACAAGGAACTGGAAGAATTCAAAGAAACAGTAAAACAGGTTGCAGCCTGTGGCGTGGATGCTGTAATCACTCAGGACCTGGCAGCTGCAAAAATCATAAAGGAAGTGGCACCGACCATAGACCTTCACGGTTCTACACAGATGGCTGTGCACAACCTGGCAGGTGCACTTCTGCTGAAAGAAATGGGATATTCCCGTGTTATACTTGCAAGGGAACTCACACTTGCACAGGTGGAAGAAATCACAAAGAACTGCGGTATTGAAACAGAAATTTTCGTTCACGGCGCTCTTTGTATGTCGCTTTCCGGTCAGTGCTATGCCAGCGCATATCTGGGTGGACGCAGCGGCAACCGTGGCAGATGCGCAGGCACCTGCCGACTGCCTATGTCGGCAAGAGGAAACACAGAGGACAATCATCTGAGCCTGAAAGACCTGTGCGCTATGGAAATGCTGCCTGCCATTGAAAAAATGGGCGTGAAATGTGTCAAGATAGAAGGCAGACTGCGCACACCTGAATATGTTGCAGCAGCGGTGGACAATGCTCGCAAAGCCCTTGCAGGCCAGCCATTTGACAAACAGCTGCTGGCCGATGCCTTCAGCCGTTCAGGTTTTACAAATGGCTTCCTTGAAAATAAACTGGACAAAAACGCTTTTGGTGTGCGCACAAAAGAAGACAGTGCCAAAACAAAAGAAACACTGCCAAAACTGCGTGCACTGTACCGCAGGGAAGGACAGTATGTGCCTGTCTCCTTTGAATTTACTATGGGCGAAAATGAAAGTAGCCTTACGATTTCAGATGGTGTAAATACATTTACAGAACCAGTTGTTGCAGCTTTACAGGATACGGAAAAAGACTTTTCTGCATCACTGCGCACATCTCTTGAAAAACTTGGCGGAACACCTTTTTATCTGGAAAATCTGAAATGTGATCTTATTCCGGGAAAATACCTGCCGCTGGGTGCAGTAAACGCTGCACGCCGCACTCTGGCTGAAAAACTGCTGGCAGAAAGGGAAAAAGTACATCCACACGCTGTGCATAACATTGTTATACCGCCTGTTATGCCTCGTTTTTCTGATGCAGAACTGATTGCGCGTTTTGAAAATATTGAACAGATTCCTATGGATTATTGCCATCTGTTTAGATATATAACACTGCCTCTGGAGTATGCTGATGAAGTTCCGCAGGCTATAAAAAATAAAGTAATTCTTGAGTTAAGCCGTGATATATTTGGCAAAGAGGATAAAATCAGAGCACAGGTGGTGTCTGCAAAGCTGAATGGCTTTACACGTTTCTGCGTGCAGAATATAGGCCACATTCCTCTTGTGCAGGGCTGTGAAATCTTCTCATCCTTTACACTGAATATATCCAATAGCCTGGCTGCCAGGGAATACAAGGCTCTGGGGGTGGAAACCATAACAGTAAGCCCGGAAATCACGCTGGAACAGATTGGCTGCATTACACCTGATGTAAAAACAATTGTTATGGGTTATGGACATATCCCTGTTATGCTTGTAAAAGCCTGCCCTATGCACAATGTAAGAACCTGTGCTGAATGTAATGGCAAAGGCTTCCTGACAGACAGAAAGGGTATGAAACTGCCTCTGCTGTGCCACGGCAGAATTGCAGGCTACAGAGAAATATTCAACCCTGTTCCGCTGTACATCGGTGACAAACAGAATGAAATCAATGCGGATTATGTTTCCCTTAATTTTACAGTGGAAAACAGACAGACTGTGGAAAAGGTTATCCGCAAATTTATTGACGGTGCACCGCTGGGTAACGATTTTACAAGAGGTCTTTACTATAAAGCTTCGTTGTAGTAAAATATGATTTCAAATGCAAAATGACAATACTTATGGCGGATAAGTCGCAGACATATCTGCCATAATATTTTGGAGATACTATTATGAAAAAAACATTTTTATTCCTGTTTTACCTGCTTGCAGGCATTATCACAGGCTCTCTTCTTGCCAGTCTGTGCCGCAGTATTCCTGCGCTTGCCTGGCTTGGATACACAAACACTATTGGTTTTTCAGCTGCAAATCCTGCAGTGCTGGACCTTATTATTGTAAAAATCACATTTGGTTTTGCCATGTCAGTTTCCATTGCACAGGTTATCACAATCTCAATCGCAATGTTTTTATACAATAAAGCGAGGTAACACATGGCTGTTTATCTTGCATCCACATCACCTCGAAGAAAAGAATTGTTGGCACATCTTCTGACTGATTTCAGGCAGGTTTCTCCCGATATGGTGGAAAAGGAATACCCGCAGCTTACCCCAAAGGAAAAAGCTGTGCGTCTTTCAAAGGACAAATGCATAGCGGCGGTAAACCACATCTGCGAAAAAGGGATGGTAATTATTGCCAGTGACACAGTGGTGGACCTTGAAGGTGCAGTGCTGGAAAAACCAAAAGACAGGGCAGAGGCATATGATATGATTTCCCGTCTTTCAGGCAGAGCGCATCATGTTTATTCGGCTGTCAGCGTTTATGCAGATGGCAGAATGTACACATTCTGCGATGATACAGCTGTGTATTTCAATACCATTCCAGAACAGGTTATCAGTGAATATGTGGTAACAGAAGAGCCATATGACAAACGGGGCGGCTACCGGATACAAGGTTTTATGGGCCGGTATATTGACAGAATTGACGGCTCTTACTATAATGTTGTAGGTTTGCCGGTGGAAAAACTTAAGAAGTTATTAAATTTTCTTAATTTATTGTGAAATTTAGCAAAAGTGACAAAATTGTAATTGCAAAATCATCATAATATATGATAGAATTATTTAGTATCAAAAATAACATATATTAAGGAATAAATTTATATAAAATATGAGTATAAGGAGAAGAATATGTTTGGATTAAACAAAAGTATTGGTATCGACCTTGGCACAGCCAATACTCTGGTATTTATGAAAGGCAAAGGCGTAATCATGCGTGAACCAAGCGTGGTTGCTGTAGATACAAAAAATGACACTGTAAAATTTGTTGGTAACGAAGCTAAAGATGTTATCGGTAAAACACCTGGTTCTATTATGGTTGTAAGACCACTGAAAGACGGTGTTATCGCTGACTTTGACGTAACAGCTGCAATGCTGAGAATCTTTATCAAAAAAGCCTGCGGTCCATCCCTGGTTTTCAAACCAACAGTAGTTATCTGTATCCCATCAGGTGTTACAGAAGTTGAAAGAAGAGCTGTAAGAGAAGCTTCAATCAATGCAGGTGCTGGCCAGGTTATGATTATTGAAGAACCAATGGCAGCAGCTATAGGTGCAGGTCTCCCTGTTCAGGAACCTGCAGGCAGTATGGTTGTTGACATCGGCGGCGGTACTTCTGAAGTTGCAGTTATCTCCCTGAACGGTATCGTTGCATCCCGCAGCGTGCGTACAGGCGGTGACGAATTTGACCAGGCTATCATCGCATACATCAAAAGAAAATTCAATCTGCTCATCGGTGAACGTTCTGCAGAAAGAATCAAAATTGAAGTTGGTACAGCATACAAGCTGGACGAAGATCTGACTCTGGAAGTTAAAGGCCGTAACCTTATCAACGGTCTGCCTAAAAATGCTATCATCTCATCAGAAGATGTAAGAGAAGCTCTCCGTGAAAGCCTTGAAAAAATTATTGAAGCTGTTAAGGAAACACTGGAAAGAACTCCACCTGAACTGGCTGCAGATATCATTGACAGAGGTATCACACTGACAGGTGGCGGTGCTCTCCTGCGCGGCCTTGACAAACTTATCTGTGCTGAAACAGGCATTGATGTTTATGTGGCTGAAAACCCACTGGACTGTGTTGCAAATGGTACAGGTTATGTTCTTGACCATATGGATACACTTAAAGAAGTGCTTCAGGAAAATAACAGAACTATTTAGTCTACATCACACTTTGCAAGCTCGTTTCAATGGGCTTGCAAATTTATTATATTCAGAAAATAAATTGGAAAAAGGAGTATTTCAGTGAATATCCAATCCAAAATCACAAAAGCACTGCTGGTAGCAATACTGCTTCTGGCAGGTATTATGGCATATGCTGCTTCCACAGGCCAGCTTACTGTAGCACCGCAGAATCTGCTGGGTGCGCTGGCAGTGCCTTTTCAGCGTGTTTCTGCAACTATCAGCAGCAAACTTGACGCCTGGTCAGACAGAAGCCTGAATATAGACAGCATTATTGATGAAAATGAAGAACTAAAAAAAGAGCTGGCACGTCTTCGCGCCAGACAGATTGAATATGACAGAATAGCACTGGAAAACAAAGAGTACAAGGAATTGCTTAAAATCGCCGATGATATTTCACAGTATGAAACTGTGGGTGCCAGTGTAATCGGCCGTGATGGTCTGGAACAGTTTTATTCATTCACAATTGACAAAGGTGATAAACACGGCATTTCTGTGGATGATGTTGTAATCTCTGCAGATGGTGTTGTAGGTGTTGTTATTGAAACAGGTCCCAATTTTGCCAAAGTTGCCACAATTCTCAGCCCTAACGTAAATATGGGCAGCATTGCCGGTAGTGAACGCGATGTGGGCATTGTAAGCGGTAACTACGATTTATCCTCCGGTAACTTATGTGTTATGAGTTATCTTCCTAAAGACACAAAGGTAAAGGCTGGAGATATTGTAAGCACAACAGGCTATGGCACAGTGTTCCCGAAAGATCTTATTATCGGCACAATAGAATCTGTTGAAATAGAAGATTCCGGAAACTCAATGTATGCCACAGTAAAACCTGCTGCCGATATTACAGACGTAAAAATTGTATTTGTAATCACAGATTTCAGCTGATTTAAGGAAAATCAATGGACAGAAGAAATATTATTTTGAGACAGGTAACCAGATACGGAATATTTGTCCTGTCGGTATTCATTTTGTATATATTGCAGTCTACACCGGGCTTCCTCAGTATTTTCGGTGTCAAGCCTGTGCTGATACTGCCATTCTGCATAGCACTTTCAATGCTGGATGAAAGCTGGCAGGCCGGTGTGGTATACATAGCAGGCGGCCTGCTTACAGACCTTTCTTCAGCCAGCATAGTGGGTTCTTACACCATTCTGCTGCTGCTTTGCTGTTTTGCGGGTATTATATCTGTTAAATATTTCTTCAAGCCAAACAGAAGAAATATTTATATATTCTCATTGCTGTGTATGATTGTAATGTTTACAATTGACTTTTATTTATCATATATGTTTGGCGGCTACACAGGCAGACTGGGGTTCTATATAAAAAACGTAGTTTTCCTCAGTGCATACAGTGCGGTGTTCACCACACTTTTTTATCATTTTATAGATTATATCAGCTTGCGTTTTATACGCTTTGATGCGAGGTAAAAGTGAAAAAGGTATTAGAAACAAGACTGAATATATTGATTCTTATCATATTCGGCATATTCCTTGCCTTCACGCTGAAACTGTTTCAGTATCAGGTGGTTGACGGTGAAGAATATTACAGTAAATCAAATGCCACAACAAGAATAGACCAGACTGTAACTGCGGCCCGCGGGGATATCACTGATATCAACGGTGTTCCGCTTGCAGGCGGTCAGATTGTGTTTGATGTCACTGTAAACAAAGCATATATGCCATCAGACAAACTTAATGAAAGGATACTGGAAACAGTAAAAATTCTCTGGCGGCAGGGAGAAACGATAAACGATATCCTGCCTATGGAAACGGAGTACCCATATTCTTTTATTGAAGACAAGGAAACAGAGCTTTCACGTCTGCGAGAAGACGTGGCAAAAGTTGCTGTTTATGCCACAGAGCAGGATGTGCTGGCAAAACTGACAGAGCGCTACAAGCTGGAAGAAGTACCTTCCGAATACCTGCGAGTTATGGCGGGAATCCGCTACACAATGGAAAGAGAAGGCTATTCCGCATCCTATCCTTTTGATATTGCAAAGGACGTTTCTGTTGAAACAGCCACAATTATCAAAGAACTTTCCCGTGAACTGACTGGTATTGAAATTACAGAAAGCAGCAAGCGTTATTATGAAAACGGCACATTGCTGCCTCATATCCTGGGTACAGTAGGTCCTATTTATGCCGAGGAATATCAGCAGTTGAAATCCCAGGGCTACGGTCTTAATGATACATTGGGTAAATCTGGTCTGGAGAGAGCTTATGAAAGCTATCTCAAAGGCAAGGACGGCGTTGTACAGATTGAAAAGAATATGTATGGCGAAGTTACTGACATTGACGTGGTGGAACGGCCACAGCCTGGCAATACAGTAAAACTGACAATCGATGCAGAATTGCAGGCGCGGGCAAATGAAATTATCAAAGCTCAGGTTGAAATGCTGCAATCCCGTCAAGCAGGTTGGGGTAAAGAATGTACAGGTGCCACTATGGTGGTACTGGATGTAAAGACAGGTGGTGTGCTGGCAATCAGCAACTACCCAAGTTATGACCTTAATCTGTACACCAGCAACTATACAGAATATTCCACAGATGAAAACACACCTCTTTTTAACCGCGCTGTACAGGGCCTGTACAGACCGGGTTCTGTATTTAAAGTAAGTGTTGCAATTGCAGCTTTGCAGGCTGGTATAATAGATGAATATTTCACATATACCTGCCGTGGTGTTTATGACTACTACACTGTGGAACAATGGGGTGGAACTCTGCCAAGCTGTGCCAGTGGTACAGCTCATGGCACAATCAATGTAATGCAGGCTATCAAAGTAAGTTGCAACTGCTTTTTCTATGATTTGGGCAGACGTATGGGTATCGATGCAGTAAACCAATCTGCACAGAATATGGGCCTGGGTGTTCTCACTGGTCTTGAGATCAACGAAAATGAAGGCAGGCTTTCCACACCTGAGTTTACAGAACTTATGGGTGGAACCTGGCAGGCAGGTAACATTATTCAGGCTTCCATCGGCCAGCTGGACACAGTAATTACCACCGTACAGCTTGCCACATATGCAAACACAATTGCAAACCGTGGCACTCGCTATGCTACACATATTGTGGACAGTATAGAAACCTATGATGGCAGCGAAGTTATATATAAAACACCGCTTACCATATTGTCACAGACAGAAAATACCAACAATGCCTTTGACATTGCTGAAAGAGGTATGATAATGGCATCTGAAGAGGGAAGTGCCAAGACTTACCTTGACGAACTGCCGTTTACAGTGGCAAGCAAAACCGGTACTGCACAGGTGTCGGGCGGTCTTTACAACGCCACTATGATGGCATACGGTCCGGTTGAAGACCCTGAAATCGCCATTGCAATCATCGCAGAAAAAGGCGGCAATGGTTACAATCTGGCTATGGGTGTAAGAGATTTCTTCAACGCGTATTATGAAATTAAAGCAGCACGTGAAAACAATATCGGGTAATATCGATGTGCTGAACAGACTGCACAATTGTTCAAAATAAAAAATGGTATAAAATCCAAACTTTTTTAAACCATACTAAAATTGTTGTATATCCACAGAATTTGTGATATAATTTTTATTGGTAATGTATTTTTTATACATTATATGTATTTGTTTTGCTATTTTCTGGCATAATTTCCTTGTTTTTGCGGAGGCACTATGGCTACAGTTCTTATGATAGCTTCCGGCAAAGGCGGCACGGGTAAAAGCACTGTTGCTACATATCTTGCCACCGAGCTGGCACAGAATAATAAGAAAACACTGCTGATAGAACTGGATGCAGGCCTGCGCAGTATAGATGTTATTTCAGGAATAGAACAGCATGCCGTTTTTGATATCGGTGATGTTATGCGGGGTAGATGTGATGCTTTCAAGGCAATGTCCACCAGTCCATACACACCTGATTTGTCAATTATCGCTGCACCTTACAAAAATTCTGATACGGATTTTTCCGGTTTCAAACAGGTGACAGACAGCCTTTATCATGATTTTGACTACATAATTATAGATACTGCTGCCGGTCTTGGCAAGGCCTTTTACGCAGCCTGTAAATCAGCTGTTATGGGTATAATAGTTGCTACACCTGATATTATCAGTGTAAGGGACGGCCGTCTGGTGTCAGATGAATTATATAACAGCGGCATAAAGGATATACGCCTTATTATCAATAAATTCTCACCGCAGACTTTCAGGTTTTCTGGTTTTGATGACCTGGATGACGTTATTGACGGTGTGTGTGCACAGCTTCTGGGCGTGGTGCCAATGTCGCAGCAGATAGCTGTGAATGCTATCAATGGCGGTCAGCTGATGCAGGGCAGTCAGGAAAAAATGATATTCGGCGCCATATCACAGCGCATAATGGGTAAAGATGTACAGATAATCATATAATTTGGAGGGTTGAAAAATGAATATAGCACTTATTGCACACGACAAAAAGAAAGAACTTATGGTACAGTTTTGCATTGCTTACAGTGGCATTCTGGCAAAACATAATCTGCTTGCTACAGGTATCACGGGCAAAATGGTTGCTGAAGCCACAGGCCTGAAAGTACATCGTTTCTACAGTGGTTCACAGGGTGGCGACCAGCAGATTGCAGCACGCCTGCAGTACAATGAAATCGATATGCTGCTGTTCTTCCGTGACCCTATTACAGCAAAAGCAGGCGAACCAAGTGCACAGAACCTTCTGCGCCTCTGTGATGAAAACAACATCCCTGTTGCTACAAATATTGCTACAGCAGAGGTTCTTATCCACGGCCTTGAACGTGGTGACCTTGACTGGCGTAATATCGTTAACCCAAAAAATATGAGATAATTATATATAAAACTATCCCCTGCAGATTTCTGCAGGGGATATGTTATTTTTGTAATTTACATTTCAAAATGAAGGGGACATAGTCTCTACATTGCTTATTATTAATTCTGCATTTGCTATTTTTCGCTTCTGGTTACATCTTTTACCCATTTACCGGATAAAATTCTGAAAGCAGCTGCAAAGCATTCAAAAATTGTTGTAGCCTTAAGACAGATATACACTATACCTGCAGGTGCACCAATCACCAGCCCTGCTATCCATCCAAGAGGGACACTCAACAGCCACATACTGCCCACATCCATAACAGCTACAAATTTACTGTCACCGCCGCCGCGTAGAGTGCCGAACATATTTATGCTTGCCACAGCCTGGAACAGGTTTACAAATGCCATTGCGTTCAGCATTTCCAGGGCAATAACCTTTGTCTCTGCTGTAATATTGTAAAAGCTTACCAGAGGACCTTTGAATATCAATGTTACCAAACAGGAGAATACCCCTACACCAAGACTGATAACAAACAGTGTTTTTGCCTGTTTTCTGGCCAGTTCGTACTTGCCTTCGCCTATGGTGTTTCCTGCCATTACAGCTGCGGCAGAGTTGATACCATGTGTTGCAACAGTAATGCATTGGAACATTACACTGCAGATGCTGTTTGCTGCAACAAATTCTTTACCCATATGGCCCATAATTACAGACAACACGCTGCTGCCCAGACTCCACAGTACTTCATTGCACAGTACAGGCAGACCATATTTGATGTAAATAACAAAGACTGTTTTATCAATCGAGTTTTTCAGGTGGCTTAATCTGAATTTTACCTTTTTGTCAAATTTCAGCAGATACACCACCACAATCAGCATTTCCACAAATCGTGCAATTACTGTTGCCAGAGCAGCACCTGCAACGCCCATTTCAGGCATGCCGAATTTACCGAAAATCAGACAATAATTGAAAAATACATTCACAAAGAACGATACGCTGTAAACATACAGTGATATTTTTACTGTACCCACTGTGCGCAGCATATTCAGTGTGCTCATTGTAATACCGCTCAAAAGATATGTAAATGAAATCATCTGCAGATAACCTGCACCACTGGCGATTACATCCACATCATTTGTGTAGATACTCATTATAAATTCCGGAATAGTCAGTGCCACAGCCATAAAAAGCAATGATATAACAAGAGAAATCTTGTATGTCATACTCATTGTTTTTCTGATTGACTCCACATCACCGCGGCCCCAGTACTGGCTTGTCAGCACGCTGGCGCCGGCAGTCAGCCCCATATTTACAATCATAAACATAAAGCCGGGTTGTCCGCCCAAGCTGGATGCAGACATTGCTACTTCGCCCAGCTGCCCCAGCATAATTGTGTCCAGAAGACCAACCATAACATTTATAAGATTTTGCATCATCATAGGTACCGCAATTGCAAACAATTTGCGATAAAAACGTTTATCACGAATAATAAAATTGTCCATTTTATCACCTTCTGGAAAATACTATACTCAAATTGTATACTTGTAAACTGCGATTGTCAATCATAACAATAAGAAATATAATATTATATAAACGCCTGTACTGTGTTGACGTACAGGCGTATTTTGTGGTAAAATTATCAAAGTATTTAATAAATATTTTTCCGAAATAAACGGAAAAGGGGAGAAGTATTATGGCACAGAAAATTACAGGCCCAAGAGGCACACAGGATGTTTCTCCATACGAAAGCTACAAATGGCTTTTGCTGGAAAATAAACTGAGAGAAGTAGTTGACCAGTATGGTTTCAAAGAAATCAGAACACCTACTTTTGAACACACAGAGCTGTTCCTCCGCGGTGTAGGCGATACAACTGACATCGTAAACAAAGAAATGTACACCTTTGAAGACAAAGGCAAGCGCAGCATTACTCTCCGTCCTGAAGGTACTGCATCCACAGTTCGTTCAGTTCTGGAAAAAGGCATTCTCAATGAAGGCCTTCCGCTGAAAGCTTATTACATTCTCAGTTGTTTCAGATATGAAAAACCACAGGCAGGCCGTCTGCGTGAATTCCACCAGCTTGGTATCGAACTTTTCGGCGCACAGGATTATACAGCAGATGCTGAAGTAATCGCTACAGGAGCAAGAATTCTTAAAGAACTTGGCCTTACAGCAGTTAAACTTAACATCAACTCTATCGGATGTCCAAACTGCCGTCCTAAATATCACGAAAAACTGAAAGAATATTTTGCACAGCATATTGACGGTATGTGTGAAGACTGCAAAGCACGTCATGAAAAGAACCCGCTCCGTCTGCTTGACTGTAAAGAAGAAAAATGTTCAGCTATTGCTAAAAATGCACCGGTTGTTATTGAACATCTGTGTGACGAATGTCATGACCACTTTGAAGGTCTGAAAAAGACTCTGGATGCAATGGGCGTTGATTATGCAATCAACACAAAAATCGTTCGTGGTCTGGACTACTACACAAAAACTGTATTTGAATTTGTGTACGATGGTATCGGTTCACAGGGTACAGTGTGTGGTGGTGGCCGTTACGATGGTCTGTTTGAAGAACTGGGAGGCAATCATGTACCTGCAGTAGGTTTCGGTATGGGTCTGGAAAGACTTCTTCTCACTTTGGAAGCTGAAGGCATTTCCCTGGGCGAAGACAGTGTGCCGGAAATCTTTTTTGCAAACATTGGTGAAACTGCAAAGGTTTATGCCTTTACACTTGCTGAAAAAGCAAGAGCAGAGGGGTTGCGCGCACAGTCTGACCTTATGGGACGCAGCCTGAAGGCACAGATGAAATATGCTGACAAAATCAAGGCAGTTTATACAGTTGTTCTTGGTGATGATGAAGTAGAAAAACAGACAGCTGTTGCTAAAAATATGCTTACAAAAGAACAGATTACTCTGGATCTGACAAAACCAATCAGAGAACAGTTGAAATAAAGAGGTAATTACTATGGAAACAATGGGTAATATGCGAAGAACCCACTATTCTACACGCGTGACCGAAGAAATGGTAGGTCAGGAAGTTGTAGTTGCAGGTTATATCGCAAAAAACAGAGACCTGGGTGCAGTTATCTTCTGTGACGTGAGAGACACAAAAGGTATCATCCAGCTCAACTTCAATGATGAATGTCCAAGAGATGCTTTTGAAAAAGCAAAGCTTCTCAGAACAGAATATGTTGTTATGGCAAAAGGTGTGGTTGCACTGAGAGAAAGCCCAAACAACAATATCCCTACAGGTAAAATTGAAATTCTTGTTAAAGAACTGAAAATCCTTTCAAAAGCTGAAACAACTCCTTTTGAAATTAAAGATAATGTTAATGTTAATGACGAACTTCGTCTGAAATACCGTTATCTTGACCTGCGTCGTTCCAATGCACACGAAGGTCTGTTGCTCCGTCACAAACTGGCAAAAATTGCCCGTGACTACTTTGACGCAAACGATTTCGTGGAAATCGAAACACCAATCCTGGTTAAATCCACACCGGAAGGCGCCCGTGACTACGTTGTACCATCCCGTGTGCAGCCAAACAGATTCTTTGCTCTGCCACAGTCTCCACAGCTGTACAAACAGCTGCTGATGCTGTCTGACTTTGACAGATATGTACAGATTGCACGTTGCTTCCGTGACGAAGACCTGCGTGCAGACCGTCAGCCTGAATTTACACAGATTGACGTTGAAATGGCATATGTTGACGAAACAGACATCCAGACAATGAACGAAGGCTTTATCAAAAAAGCATTCAAAGAAGTTCTGAATGTTGATGTTCCTACACCATTCCCTCGTATGACATACCAGGACGCAATGGACAACTATGGTGTTGACAAACCTGACACACGTTTTGAAATGAAACTGTGCGACCTGACAGAATGTGTACAGAACACAGAATTTGCAGTGTTCAGAGGCGCTATCGATAACGGCGGTTCAGTAAGATGTATCGTTGCAAAAGGCCTTGCAGACAAACTGACAAGAAAAGAAATCGACAAACTGACAGACGTAGCAAAAACTTATGGTGCAAAAGGTCTTGCCTTTACACGTATGACAGCTGATGCTACATCCTCCAGCTTTGAAAAATTCCTTACAGCTGAAGAAATCGCTGCTCTCCATGCAAAATGCGGTGCAGAAACAGGAGACGTTATCCTGGTTGTTGCAAGCGAAGAAAACAGCGTAGTATACGCAGCTCTGGGTGCTCTGCGTCTGGCAGTTGCCAAAAAATTCGAACTGTTCGACCCAGACCAGTTCAACTTCCTGTGGGTTACAGACTTCCCACTGTTTGAATTTGACAAGGAAGAACAGCGTTATGTAGCAGTTCACCATCCATTCACAATGCCTAAAGATGAAGACATTGACAAAGTGGAAACAGACCCAGGCGCATGCCGTGCAAAAGCATACGATATGGTTCTCAACGGTGTTGAACTGGGCGGCGGTTCTATCCGTATCAACAACCCTGAACTGCAGCAGAGAATGTTCAAAGTTCTTGGTTTCACAGAAGAAAGAATGCAGACAAGCTTCGGCTTCCTGATTGAAGCATATAAATACGGTGCACCACCACACGGCGGTATGGCATACGGCTTTGACAGACTTTGTATGCTGATGGGCAAAAAAGACTCCATCCGTGACGTTATCGCATTCCCTAAAGTACAGAATGCAAGCGAACTGATGACAGGCTGCCCAGATACTATCGAACAGAAACAGCTTGACGAACTTTACATCGCTCTTGTTGAAAAACAGTAATTCAATACAAAATATTAAAAGCAGATGATTTATTTCATCTGCTTTTATGCAATTAAAAAAGGGAATGCGTAAAGCATTCCCTTTTTTGCTGTTTTATCTGAAAACAACCTGCACCAATATCATATACAATATTGTACCGCCTGCAATACTTATAATATTGTTTCTTTTCCACAGATGCAGCAGCACAACAGCCACTACAGCTATCAGCATAGGCATAAATCCTGCTATGGCGGTGAAACTTATTCCTTTCAGGCAGTAAACCACCAGTACAGCCATTACACAGGGCGGCAGATATTTACCCAGATACTGTATAAATCCCGGCAGTTCATCGCTTTTGGAGAACAGCAGGAAAGGGAAGGCTCTTGTGAAAAAGTTGCATACACAGGCTGTAAGCATTACAGCAATTACATATGTTGTATTACTCATTATCATTTACCTCCACCTTGCTTTTTATCAGCATCAGCACCAGCACACTGCTGGCAAGGGCAGGCAGAATAAATCCGTCAGCGCCAAATATAACCAAAGAAATCACAGCGCATACCACACCGGTTATTGCAGGCAGATGGTTTTTACTGCCAATCCATTGTTCTGTGCATATAACCACAAACAGAGCCGTCATAGCAAAATCCACGCCTGTGGTATCAAATGTGATAAGTGAGCCGAAAACATTGCCCAGACTGCAGCCACCTACCCAATAGCACATATCCAAAGCAGCAGCGTAAAAATCAAACTTCTGCCTGTCTATATCTTCAGGCACATCTGTAATAAGTACAGAATAGGTTTCATCACACAGGCTGTAAATCATATACAGTGCTTTTTTACCCATCTTTTTGAATCTTTCAATAAGGGACAAACCATAAAATAGCTGTCTAGAACATATTGAAAGTGTCATCACTGCCACAGTCAGCAGACTGGTGTGGCTTGCTATCATAGGCAGCAGTGCAAACTGCAGGCTGCCTCCGTAAACTATCAGCGCCATAGAAACTGCCCAGGGCAGTCCATATCCTGCATCAGCCAGCAACAGACCAAAAGCTGCGCCCACAAACAGGTAGCCTACCATTACCGGCATTGTCTGGATAAGGGCGTATCTGAATGCTTTTTTATCCATAAACATCATCTCCTTATATAACTGATTAAATTATATCACTGTGCTAAAATCATAACAATGCAATTATTGCATAAAAATGCAATAAAAAAGACTGGTATTTTATAAAAAATACCAATCATTCATACTTTACAATGTTATTTGCTCATCAGTTCTTTCAGCCTGGGGTTGTTTTCAATAATCCTTACAAGGAAAAGCCCCAATACAAAGCAGCTTAATGCTTGACCTATACCTACAGCCACAGCCTGTGCAGTAAAAATAACAGGGTGAAATTCACCGTTTATCATTATGCACAGCTCCCAGCCAATCACTATTGCATTGATAATAACAGGAGGAAGGGCAGACAGAACAGGCATATTTTTGATACGGATATTTCTGAAAAAATATGTCAGTAGTGCTGCTGCAAATGTGGCGGCAGTGCCGAATATGATATCCAGACTTCCCAATATATTTGCACCTGTTGCAAGACCTACAAGATTTGTCAGAAAACAGCCTACAGTCACTCCCCATACATTGCCTATACCAAATACAGGCAGCAGGGTAAGGGCTTCACTTACTCTTGCTTGCACAGAACCAAAGGCGATTGGTGCCATCACCAGACTGATTACTGTGTATAAAGCAGCAATCATAGCCTGTTTTGAAAGATTGTTTGTTTTTTTCATATATAATATACCTCAATAATAAAAAGTGCAGTGGAAAACTTTCCACTGCACTTTGTTTGTGTGTGAAAAGCTTTGGAAACTCACAGAAGAAAAGCTTTGGAAGGCCTCTGTGCTCGTTATTCACCTGTGTAGTACAAAATGCCTATGCTGTGGTTGCCGGCATTTGTGGCCACCGCACTGCCCAGCTCTATAGCCCGCATTGGCGGCACGCCCAGTTCTTTTTCACAGGCGGAATACAGTTCTTTACCGTATTCTTCATCAGTGTACCCTATAACATAGTGTTTAGGGTCATTGGTTCTTTCTTTAAATTGTTTAATCAGGGCAGGGATAATCATTTTATCGCCGCGCACTTTTGCTACAACCTTGGTATCACCATGGTCCATAACAATGATAGGTTTAATGCCCATAAGTTCACCGGCAACTGCAGCAGCTGCAGAAATTCTGCCGGATTTTTTCATAAACTTCAGTGTATATGCAGACAGCAGAATCTGGCTTCTGTCAAACTCACTCTGAAGGTAATCCATAATCTGTTTTGGTGTACGCCCGTCTTCAATCAGTCTGTCAGCCTGCATAATAGGCCATCCATAAGCAACAGAATATGCACTGCTGTCCATTACTTCAATGCGTACATCACTTTCCGGATATTCTTCATAGAAAATTTCCTTTGCCATCAGGGCGGCATTGTGTGTGGCAGACGCACCTTTATTTATGGTTACTATAATAATGTCTGTTGCACCCCGGCGCACAAGAGCTTCTATCTTTTCACCATATCTCATCATTGTGATATGTGCCGTTGTTGGAATCTTATCACATTTTTCAAGAATTTTGTAGTATTCCTTATTGGAGATATCTACACGTTCTTCATAGCTTTTGCCGTCCTCTGTAGTAAGATAGAAACCCAGAATTTCCACGTTTTTCAGTTTGGCTTTAACAGGGATATCACAACCAGAGTCAGTTATAATTTTAATATTATACAATTTTATTTACTCCCAGTCATACTTGGTAAGGTGACCGCTGATTTCAAATCCTTCAAAATCCCACTGACGAAGAATCTCATAAGTGGCAATTGCTACAGTATTGGATAAATTCAGGCTGCGGATATGAGTCAGCATAGGCATCCTTACACAGTTATCTTTATTGTTGAACAGAATATCCTCATCTATACCTTTATCTTCTCTGCCAAAAACAATATAGCAGTTGTCAGGGTAGTCAACATCAGTATATTTGTTCAGTCCCTTAGTGGTAAAATAATAGAATTTACAGTCAGGATTTTTCTCATAAAATTCTTCTGTGCTATCGTATAATTGTACACTAAGCTTGTCCCAGTAGTCAAGCCCTGCACGCTTTAATTTTTTATCATCCAATACAAAGCCAAGAGGCCCCACTAAGTGGAGCCTTGCACCTGTTGCAGCACAGGTTCTTGCAATATTGCCTGTATTCTGAGGAATCTGTGGTTGAAACAAAACAATATTTATAGTTTTCATATTTTAGTCATCCTGTAAAAGTCTTGCACGCTTCAATGCAGGCTGCAGTAAATTGAAAAGAATTACAGAAACCACCATAGCAATCATAGCATTTGTCAGGCTTGTTGCAGCTTTTGTCAGCAGAATAGCCTTAACTGTTTCAATAGGCTGCTTCATCAGAATAGCTTCCTGTATGTAGTTTTTTGTAAGATAGCAGATAACGTAGCTTACAGCACCTGCCACAGCAGCAACAATGTTTTTAACCTTTGTCTGTTTGCCCAGATGGGAAATAAGACCGGCTACAAAACCCATAACAAATTTATTGATAAATGTAATCCAGAATTCAGGAGCCCATGCAGGGTTCAGCAGGTCAACAAACATACTGCCGATACCTGATGCCAAACCACCGGAAACAGGGCCAAACAGCAGACCGGACAGGATACACATAACATTACCCATATGAATTTGTGTCTGTCCTGCACCTACAGGAATTTTAATGCTCAAAAAGTTTGTTGTTACAAATACCAGTGCGGCCATAACGCCTACAAATGCCAGTTTTCTTACTTTATTCTTTTTCATAAATAATACACTCTTTTCTTAGTCTGTAAGGTATTTAAGCATTGGCTCAATATGAACACCATATTTTGTGTCATCACCTGATTCATATGTATAGCTGACTACTTTTTCTATAAATCTGGCTGTTTTTTCACAGGCAGTTTTCAGGTCTGCACCATCCAGAGTATATGCTGCCAGGCATCCACCGAACAGGTCACCTGTGCCCGGGTAGGAAACAGGAATATAGTTCAGGTCAATAAAGAAAACTTCGTCATTTTCTTTATCGTAACCTGTACAAGCCACACTGCCGTCAACAAACTTTGTACCTGTGATAATTACATCTGCATACATTTTGCCCAGACTTCTGGCTATTTCGCTGGCTTCTTCTTTGGTGAACACGTCCTGTGTGTACTCCCTGCCCAGCAGAATCAGTGCTTCTGTAGGATTAGGGGTAATCAGGTCAGCGTGTTTGCACAGCTCTTTGAAGCCTTCCACCAGTTCATCAGTGATAGAAGAATACAGTTTGCCGTGGTCAGCCATAACAGGGTCACACAGTTTCAGACCTTTTTCTGTCAGTGTATATGCATCTTTGATGATATCCATCTGTTCTTTTGAAGAGACAAAACCACTGAAAACACAGTCAAATTCTGCACCTATCTGTCTGTAATGTTCCAGAGCACCCTTGCAGAAATCTGTCATATCCTGTTTTGCCACAGCGCCGAATCCGCCGTAATGTGTGGACAAAACCACTGTTGGCAACATTACAGGCTGAATGCCCTTTGCGGCCAGTGCAGGTGCGATAACTGCTGTACTGGAACGGCCCATTGTAGCAAAACTATGTATGCACAAAGCTTTTTTTGGTGTCATAATAATACCTCTTTGCTTTCTGTTTATATTATATAAAATTGTGAATATATTTTGTTGTACTCAATGTTAAATATGAAAAAATTGTAAATAAATTTTGTTCATATTTTGTTCATAATTGAATTCATAATCTATAAATAATATACATTATATGCCATTTTTAGTCAACAGACAGGATAATTAAGCTGATATTAATTGAATTTTAATATTGTGTGATATAAAATGAAATAAAAGGAGGCAGATTTATGAGAGATTTTCTTGATACCCTTATGTGGTTTACCGTTTACTCTATACCATCATTTTTATTGCAGCTGATAATATGTCTCAAAGTCAAGAACAGATATATCAGGCTGGCGCCTGCTGCTGTTTCAGTTGCAGGTATTCTGCTGGGAATTGATACATATTTCAATTTTACAGGTCTGCATTCCGGCTGGCATGAACTGGCTGCAGCCGTTGTACTGATATATACAGGAATATATACTGCAGGTATTGTCTTTGGCCGGCTTGCCGCTTATATCATAAAAAGGAAAAAGAAATAATTGCCAGAATAAATTACTGCTGCGGTAACACAATAAAAACAGTAATTTATAAGAGGTGATATAAATGGAAAACAGAATGATGAAAGCAGTGAAGAATATGGCTATCGGTGCAGCTGTAGGTGCAGCGGCAATCACAGCAGGCGCAATGTATGTAAATGAAAACCGTCAGGCACAGAAAGCTGTAAACAATGTAAAGCGCACAGGCAAAAAAATTGTCCGTGCAGGCCAGAATATGATGGACGACATGATGAAATAAAAAGGAGCAGCTTCTGCTGCTCCCATTTTTATGTTTATTTGCCAAATTCGTGTTTGTCCACCAGTTCCTGCAGAACCGCTGCTTTTTCAGGGTCAAGAGGGAAGAAAGCTTCTTCTTTATCCAGCACATTTTTGAAACCTTCTTTATATGTTTCGTAGCTGTTTGGTGCCAGACCTTTTACACTTTCGCCAAAGATAGCGGCATATGCTGACATAGCAATTGTGTAAGAGCCGTATGGGGAAGCGTGTTCGCCATCTACAAAGTACATATTGATTTCAGGATGATTGTAGAATACATCTTCAAATACATTGCCTGCAACTGTCAGCTTAACATCATATTTTTCGCTGAGAGTGTTGTAAATATCATACATACCTTTCTGATGGTCAGGATCTCTTTTTTCGGCCCAAGGCATTGTCTGTATTGGTGTTACACCAAATTTTCTTGCCAGTTCTATGATTTTGCCGCCGTCTTCCAGTGTTTCTTCCTTTTCAGGACAAGGGGAATGTGCAGCCTGCTGCATTACCACATAGTCATATCCGCCCCACATCAGTGCAAAACGCAGGTCAGTAAACTGTTTATAATGCCATCCGTATGTTACGCCAGGATGTGCCAGCATGCCAACTTCAACATCTTTTCCTTTTTCAGCACAGATGTTTTTAAAAATCTGTGGCATATCGTTGAAGAATGTGTGGCTGTTGCCTACAAATAAAACTTTCATAAAAACCTCCAGATACCTCAATTATATAAATTACGCAACGCGTATTATTCCCTGAATGTAATTTTACCGTCTTCCATGCTTTCCACAATGGCAAGGCTGTGCAGATTGTAGCCGTTTTCGCGCAGATATTTGCCGCCATCCTGGAACCCTTTTTCCACCATAATGCCAATGCCT
Source organism: uncultured Oscillospiraceae bacterium (assembly GCA_964649845.1). Taxonomy (GTDB): domain Bacteria; phylum Bacillota; class Clostridia; order Oscillospirales; family Ruminococcaceae; genus RGIG3102. The sequence continues at coordinate 3,876 of CAZYSS010000019.1, read as the reverse complement.
TCAATAGTAGCACCAGCCTGGTTACATACATCAATCAGACCTTTCATAGCACTGCCTACAGCCAGGAAGTCATCCAGAATAATCACGTGGTCCTCTGCTGTCAGGAATTTTTTGGAAACAGTGATTGTGTAATCTTTGCCATATGTATAGGAACGCACCACGCTTGTGTACAGTTCGCCGTCCAGATTCTGGCTTTTTGCTTTTTTGGCAAACAGTACAGGCGCATCAAAATACTGTGCAGCAATAGATGCAATTGCAATACCGCTGGCTTCAATTGTCAGTATTTTTGTCACAGGTTTGTCTGCAAAAATTCTTTTCAGTTCTTTGCCTATGTCGTTCATCAGCCTGATGTCAATCTGATGGTTCAGAAAGCTGTCTACCTTCAGAATATTGCCTGGTTTTACTACGCCGTCCCGGACAATTCGCTGTTTCAATAATTCCATATTTTCACCTCATAAACTAAAATTCTCTTTTTTTAATTATACCTGTTAAATTATACCAATGCAACATATTTTGTATTATTTGAATGATATGAGCATAAGATTTACAGGGGTGATTTTTTTTGACGAGAAGACATATTTCGCTTACAACATATTTAGTGATTTTCTTTGCCTGTGTGTGGCTGTGTTCTGACGAAAACAATCTTTATTCACAGGGCAGTTATGATACACGGATAGATAAATTATCCTATCAGCTGAAATATCCGCACATATATTCAGCGGTTTATTCTCCATATGTTACACAGATTGAAGAAATGTCCATCACTGACACAGATGCCACGGAGGAAAAAATGGTTTATCTCACTTTTGATGACGGTCCCAGCCCAAGGACAGGCGAAATTCTGGATATACTGAAAAAACACGATGTAAAAGCAACATTTTTTGTAATCAAGGCAAAAGACGAGTACACACAGTACCTTGTACGCGCTGTGCAGGAGGGGCACGCTATAGGCGTACATTCTGCCAGCCACAAGTATAAAGAAATTTATGCATCGGTAACCGCTTATCTTGACGATTTCACCGAATGTTATAACTATATTTATGACAATACAGGTTACGAACCCACAATTTACCGTTTCCCGGGCGGCAGTGTAAACAACTACAATGCATTCACAAGAAAAGAAATTGTGCGGGAAATGAGCAGGCGAGGTTACATATATTTTGACTGGAATGTGGAAAGCAACGACAGTTCCAACAGTATAAATGCAGATACAATCTACAATAATGTTATCAACGGCTGCAAGGGCAAGAACAGGGCGGTGATAATAATGCACGATGCTATAAACAAGAAAGAAACAGTAGCGGTGCTGGACAGTATCATTACACAACTGAAATCTGACGGATGGCAGTTTTCTGCTCTTACAAATGAAGTGCGCCCTGTTATTTTCCGTATGAAATAATTGATTAAAAATGCCATTTATGATAGGATAATAGTAATTAATTCGTTAATTTACAGGAGAAACAAAATGGTAAAAATCGGTCTTTTAGGTCACGGTGTGGTTGGCACAGGCGTTGTGGATGTTATCGCAAACAAAGCAGAACAGCTTTTTGAACTTACAGGTGAAACTGTTGAAGTAAAATCAGTTCTTGTCCGCCACGACTATGACGTGGATTATAAAGAAAAATTTGTTTATAACTTTGATGATATTCTGGGTGATGATGAAATCAGCATTGTTGTGGAAGCTATCGGTGGCACAGACCCTGCATACAGATATGTAAAATCAGCTTTGCAGGCAGGCAAAAGTGTTGTAACCAGCAACAAGGAACTGGTGGCAAAACATGGTTTTGAACTGATGAATATTGCAGAAGAAAAGAATATCAACTTTATTTTTGAAGCTGCAGTTGGCGGTGCAATTCCTGTTATCCACGGTGTGCGCAACTGTCTGAAAGCTAACACTGTAAATTCAATCGCAGGTATTCTCAATGGCACAACAAACTATATACTGACAAAAATGATTGATGAAAAGCAGTCATTTGACGTGGCTCTCAAAGCTGCACAGGAGCTGGGCTATGCAGAAGCAGACCCGTCTGCAGACGTGGACGGCATTGACACCTGCCGCAAAATCTGCATTCTGGCAGACATTATCTTCGGCAATCATATCCTGCCTGAAAATGTACATACAGAGGGCATCAGAAATGTTCGTCTCAAAGATGTGGATATTCTTAAGGAACATGGCGCAGTTATCAAGCTGTTGGGTGTTGCGAAACGTACAGAAGATGACAAAATGCTTATTATGACAGCTCCACACGTTGTGTTCAATCAGGGCATTCTTTTTGCGGCGAATGACGTGTTCAACGCCGCACAGTTGGAAACAGACAATGCAGGTCTTATGGCTTTCTACGGCCGTGGTGCGGGCAGCCTGCCTACAGCCAGTGCTGTGGTAAATGACATTGTGGAATGTATCTGCGCTGACGGCACACTTTATCCTGCTTGGGGCGACGAAAACCCTGCAATGGTTGCAGACCACAAAGCTGTTACTATGCAGTTCTATGTAAATGTTGCAGATAATGCTGATAAAGTGAAAGCAGTATTTGCTGACGCAAAAATTCTTTACACAGCAGATGAAACAGCATTTATCACAGAAAAACTGACAGAAAACCAGCTGACAGAAAAACTGGCAGCCCTTACAGTAAACTCAATTGTGAGAGTTCTGTAAATACCGTTGAAATTTAAAAACTGATGTGATATACTGCTCTGCGGAAAAATCTGGCAGAGCAGTATAATTCTGTTACGGAGGAAATTATGAATTACGATGTTATAATTATCGGTGCAGGTCCGGGCGGTATTTTTTCAGCCTATGAACTGGTGCAGCAGGCACCTCAGCTGAAAGTTGCTGTATTTGAAGCGGGCCACGTCCTGAACAGACGCCATTGTCCTATAGATGGTGTAAAAGTAAAAAGCTGCATCAGTTGCAAAAGCTGTTCCATTATGAGCGGTTTCGGTGGTGCAGGTGCATTTTCAGACGGCAAGTACAACATTACTAACGATTTTGGCGGCACTCTTTATGAATATATAGGCAAAAAACAGGCTATTGACCTGATGCACTATGTTGATGATATAAATATGCGCTATGGCGGTCAGGGTACAAAACTGTATTCCACAGCCGGCACAAAATTCAAAAAAGAATGCATTCAGCACGACCTTCATCTGCTTGATGCTTCAGTGCGCCATCTGGGTACAGATATAAACTATGTTGTGCTTGAAAATCTTTATGCAGAGCTTAAAGAAAAGGCAGACTTTTTCTTTGATACACCTGTGGATACTGTGGAAATCATTGAGGATGGATACAAAGTAAACACAGCAGACAACAGCTACACCTGCTCAAAATGCATTGTTTCTGTTGGCCGAATAGGCAGCAAATGGATGGAAAGAGTATGTAAAGAACTGGACATCCCTACAAAATCCAATCGAGTTGACATAGGTGTCCGTGTTGAACTGCCTGCAGATGTTTTCTCACATCTTACTGATGAACTGTACGAAAGTAAAATTGTTTACCGTACCCAAAAATATGGTGACAAAGTGCGCACATTCTGCATGAACCCTAAAGGTGCTGTTGTAAATGAAAACACAAACGGCATTATTACAGTAAACGGCCACAGCTACGAAGACCCTGCAAAACAGACAGAAAATACAAACTTTGCCCTGCTGGTGGCAAAACATTTTTCTGAACCTTTCAAAGATTCCAACGGCTATGGCGAATCCATTGCCCGTCTGTCCAATATGCTGGGTGGAGGTGTAATCGTACAGCGTTTTGGCGACCTTATCCGTGGCAGACGCTCCACACCAGGCCGTATAGAAGAATCTTTCCTTACACCAACACTGCAGGCAACGCCTGGCGACCTGTCGCTTGTTCTGCCTAAACGTATTCTGGACGGT
>CAZYSS010000018.1:2820-25698 GCA_964649845.1 uncultured Oscillospiraceae bacterium | reverse complement strand
CCAAGGTATTTACTCTTGACGTAAATGCAGTAGCGGAGAACCCTGCAGAGGCAGATAAATTCGTTCAGTAATACATAGATTTGGAGGCACAAATGGGCTTTTTTGATAAACTCAAAAGCGGACTTGCAAAAACCAAGAATGCCGTTTTTTCTCAGGTAGATAACGTGCTCAAAAGCTTTGTCAAGGTAGACGAGGAGCTTCTTGAGGAGCTTGAGGAGATACTTATCTGCTCCGATATGGGAATGGAAACCGTTGAGGAGATAATCGATGAGCTTCGAGACCAGATAAAGAGCGACAGACTCAAGGCTCCCGAGGACGTAAAGGAAGCCTTGAAGGAGCTTCTTCGCGAGAGAATCGGCGACGGCGAGGAGCTGAAGCTTGATACCACCCCCTCCGTTATTCTCGTCATCGGCGTAAACGGCGTGGGCAAGACCACCTCCATCGGGAAGATCGCCGCAAACCTCAAGTCACAGGGCAAAAAGGTCGTAGTTGCGGCGGCAGATACCTTCAGAGCGGCGGCCATCGACCAGCTCGAGGTGTGGACGGACAGAGCAGGAGTTGAGCTAATCCGCCAGAACGAGGGAAGCGATCCTGCGGCAGTAGTGTTCGATGCGGCTCAGGCTGCTAAAAAGCGCGGCGCAGACGTTCTTATCGTTGATACCGCAGGCAGACTCCATAATAAGAAAAACCTTATGGCAGAGCTGGCAAAAATCCGCCGTGTTGTTACAAAGGCAGACAGCGAAGCAGGTGTGGAAACACTGCTGGTGCTGGAAGCTGTTACAGGCCAGAACGCCATCAGCCAGGCAAAGGAATTTATATCCGCAGCCGATGCTACAGGTATTGTGCTTACAAAGCTGGACGGCACTGCAAAAGGCGGCAGCGTTATTTCCATAAAACGCAACCTGGGTGTGCCTGTGCGCTTTATCGGCGTAGGCGAAGGTATGGATGACCTGATGGTGTTTGACCCACAGGCGTTTGCAGAAACTCTGGTAAGTCTGGATGAAAGCGAGGCAGAAGAATGATTTTTGCTGCAGCTACAAACAATGGAAAAAAACTGAAAGAAATCAAGAGAATACTGAATGCTCTCGGTCACGATGCAAAAACTCTGAAAGAACTGGGCATCGATATAGAAATTGAAGAAAACGGCACTACATTTGCAGAAAATGCCATTATCAAGGCAAAAGCAATTGCTGAAATCTGCAAAATGCCTACCATCAGCGATGACTCCGGTCTGATGGTGGATTATCTGGATGGCGCACCCGGTGTGTACACAGCACGCTATGCAGGCGAGAATGCCACAGATGATGACAATATTGACAAACTGCTGGCAGCCCTTGAGGGCGTATCACAGGAAAAACGCGGTGCACAGTTTGTGTCCAGCGTATGCCTGTACCTGCCGGACGGCACACATACAGTATGCACAGGCTACTGCAAAGGCTGGATTGGCTATGAAAGAATGGGCCACGGCGGCTTTGGCTATGACCCTGTTTTTATGGTGGGTGAAACCAGCTATGCAGTTATGTCAGCAGAAGAAAAAGATGCCATCAGCCACCGCGGACAGGCCCTGTACCTGCTGGGTGAAAAAATGGCAGAGATGAAGTTTTAAAATAAATAAAAATGATAATCTGAATAAGGGCGATTCGTGAATCGCTCCTACAGGAATAATTGGAAAAAGATAAATATACAAAGGAGAAAATATGATTACATCTAAACAGCGCGCATTTCTGCGTGGTCAGGCACAGCCTCTCAACGCAATATATCAGATTGGCAAAACAGGTTTTACAGAAGAAAGCGTACGCGGTATTGAAGAAGCGCTGAACGCACGTGAACTTATAAAACTGCACGTTCTGGAAAACTGCGCATACTCTGCAAAGGAGGCAGGTGCACTGCTGGCAGAAGAACTGAACTGTGAATGTGTACAGGTTATAGGTTCAAAAATCGTTCTTTTCAAACAGAAAGACAAAGATTCAAAATTTGACCTGAAACATCTTACGACACTGTAATTTACTATGGATATACTGTTTTTTGGCGGTTCCTTTGACCCTGTCCACAATGGACACGAAAATATTTTGAGAACCGCCCTGAAATATAAAAAATTTGATAAAATTATTGTTATGCCTGTAGGCAGTCCCGGCCATAAGCCAAGCTGCAAAGCACCTTTTCCTGCGAGAAAATATATGCTGGAACAGGCTTTCAGCGACATCGGTGTGGAGCTGGAGGTGTCTGATTTTGAGGGCAACAGCCACGAAAAAAGTTACAGCTACATCACTGTGGAGCATCTGAAATCTGTTTATCCACAGGCTACAATTTATTTTATCATCGGTGCAGACAGCGCTATCAATATGAAAAGCTGGGCACGCTGGCAACAACTGGCACAGCAGGTGACATATCTGGTTTTTGCCAGAGAAATTGAGGAAGATGAACAGCTGGAAGCAGCTGTAAAGGAGATACAGCAGTATTCATCGGGCAGTGTGATACTTAAAAGCAATGTTTGCCCGGTGTCTTCCACACAGATACGAAATACAGCTGCATCAGGCGGCGATATTTCCTCTCTGGTGGACAGCAGGGTGAGGGATATTATTGAAAAATATCACCTTTATTCAGAAGATTTTTATGAAAAGCACACAGGTACTGCACAGCTGCTTATACCGCTGATGCTGCGCGAAAAACGTGCACAGCATACATTCAATGTGGCAGAATTGGCTGTACAGCTGGCTGAAAAATATGGAGTGGATGTACGCAAAGCCCGTCTTGCTGCACTGCTGCACGATATTATGAAGCAGCAACCGGACGATATTATGTTGCACCGAGCACAGCAAAGTGATATAATTGAAAAAATAGCAGACAAGCCTATGCCGGTTTTGCACGGATTTGCGGCTGCTGATTTTGCCCGCAGGGAAATGGGCATAGAGGATGAAGAAATCCTGATGGCCATCAAAAGCCATACCTGCGGCAGAGCGTATATGAGTGACCTGGAAAAGGTGATTTATCTGGCAGATATGCTGAGCCGGGAAAGAGATTTCCCTGAAAAAGAGCCGTTGCTGGAATTGTTGTGGACAACAAATCTGGATATAACAATGGAGCAGGCCCTGAAAGACAGCATAAACTGGCTGAAAGAAAAAGGCGGTGCAATAGACACAGACAGCTATCAGGCGCTGGACTATTTCATCACACTTAATCACGGAGGTAATTACAATGGCTGAAAAGAAACACAGTCGTGTTACTGAAAGCGAAAAGAAAAGACAGAAAAAAGCGGCAAAAAGAAACAGCTTTTTTAAAAAAGTGGGTATTGCTGCACTGATTGTTGCAGTTGTTGTTTTTGGTGTGAACAAATTTATCAGCGGCAGATATCAGACCGGCGGACAGATTGACGAAGATATCCGTACTGCAGAAGACCTGCAGGACAAGGTTATAAATGTTCTGGTATGCGGCATCGACTATGAACGGGGCCGTGACCTGGGTATGACAGACGTTATTATGTACGTTACCCTGGATGTAGAAGGCAACAAGGTTTCTGCACTGCAGATTCCACGTGACGTTTACATAGGTGACGATGTGAAAACAGGCGGCACCAAAAAAATCAATGGCGTATATTCCCACGGGGATGAAGAAAACCAGATTATGAACTTGGTAAAAGCTATCAATGACAAGCTGGACCTGAAGGTTGACCATTATGTGACACTGGATATGGAAGCTCTGGTTGAAATGGTAAACTGGATTGACTGGGGCTTTGAAATGTATGTGCCTTGTGAAATTGTACTGAAAGACAGCCAGACAGGTGTGGAACAGGTGCTTATACCTGAAGCCGGCTGGTATGAACTTACAGGTGCTGAAGTGGAAGCAATTGTAAGAAACAGAAACTACCCTAACTCTGATACACAGCGCAGTGAAGTACAGAGATACTTCTATGCTTCCCTTATCAAAAACTTTACTGAAAACCTGTCTGTAAGCGACTTTATCAAGGTAATGAACCGCTTTACACAGTATCTTACAACAGATTTACACTGGACAAAGATTGCATCCATGGCAAAATTTGGTTTTTCAGTGGATTTCAATGATATGACACTTATCAAACCAGCTACACATGGTTATAATGTAATCTATACAGGCAATACATATGAGCTGAACATCCAGCATTTTGTGAAAGAAGACCTGGCAGCTACTCTGAATGAATATTTCAGACCATATCAGGACCCTGTATCCGCAGACCAGCTGAAAATCCCTGGTGCACCGCCTGCTGGCGAAGTAACCAGAGATTTTGGTGTTGTGGCAGCATCCAAGACTACTATCGGTGAACTGCTGGGCAACGCACAGCAATAAATGGCATACAGCCAATAAAAAATATAAATATAAAACTGAAAAAGTTTTAAAATATATATCATTATTATGTGAAAAATATAATTGTATATGGGACTGCTGTTCCGGCTGAAAAATTATACAGTAATTGTGTATGAGATTCTTCGGCGCATTTTATACGCCTCAGAATGACAGCCCCCATAATAATGAAAAATCTGCCCTGCAATTAGCGGCGGGGCAAAAAAACTGCAAGGAGGAAATATGAAAGGTTTAGAACTATCCACAGCTATCGCTAAAATTTTGGACGCAAAGAAGGCACACGACCTAAAGGTGCTAAAAATTGAAGACCTGACAATAGTAACAGACTATATTGTTATTGCAACCGGTACTTCTACAACACAGGTAAAAGCCCTGGCTGACGAGGTAGAATACCAGCTAGAAACACAGCATGGTATGCGCCCTTCAAGAGTAGAAGGCTACGAGTCTAAAAACTGGATATTGATGGATTACGACACCGTTATTGTACATGTTTTCCACCCTGAAGCAAGAAATTACTACAACCTGGATAAACTGTGGGCAGACGGTGAAGAAATCGAAATCGAACTTATAGAAGATTAATTTCAGTGCACAGCACATTAAACGGAGAAAAAGATGAAATACGATTTTAAAGCTACAGAAGCCAAATGGCAGAAAATCTGGGACGAAGAAAAAACATTTAAAACAAAAGACGATTACTCAATGCCAAAATTTTATGGCCTGATTGAATTCCCATATCCATCAGGTGCTGGTCTCCACGTTGGTCATCCACGTTCCTACACAGCAATGGATATTATTTCAAGATATAAAAGAATGACAGGTCACAATGTAATGTTTACAATGGGCTGGGACGCTTTCGGTCTGCCTACTGAAAACTTTGCAATGAAAAACCACATTCATCCTGAAATCGTTACTAAAAACAATGTTGCCCGTTTTAAAACACAGCTGAAGAGCCTGGGCTTTTCCTTTGACTGGGACAGAGAAATCAACACCACAGACAAAGATTACTACAAATGGACTCAGTGGATTTTCCTGCAGCTGTACAAACAGGGTCTTGCTTACAAAAAGGAAATGAATGTAAACTGGTGTACAGGCTGTAAAGTTGTTCTTGCAAACGAAGAAGTTGTAAACGGCGTTTGCGAACGCTGCGGCAGTGAAGTAGTACACAAAAACAAAAGCCAGTGGGTGCTGAAAATCACAGAATATGCAGACAAACTGATTGACGGTCTGGATACTGTAAACTTTATCCCACCTGTTGTGGCACAGCAGAAAAACTGGATTGGCCGTTCAAAAGGCGCACAGGTTAAGTTCAACACAACAGAAGGTCACGTGCTGGAAATCTACACAACACGTCCTGACACTATCTTTGGCGCAACATATATGGTTATCGCTCCTGAACACAAATTCATCGATGAATGGAAAGATGTTCTGACAAATTACGATGCAGTTATTGAATACAGAGAAGCTGCAGCAAGAAAGAGCGATATGGAAAGAACAGAACTTTCCAAAGAAAAAACCGGTGTAATGCTGGAGGGCGTAAAAGCCATCAACCCACTGACAGAAAAAGAAATTCCTATCTTTATTTCTGACTATGTTCTGGCAACATACGGCACAGGTGCAATTATGGCTGTTCCTGGCCACGATGCCCGTGACTGGGAATTTGCAAAGAAATTCGGCTGTCCGATTGTGGAAGTTGTAAAAGGCGGCAATGTGGAAGAAGCAGCATTTACAGACTGTGACACAGGCGTTATGGTAAACAGCGGTCTGCTGGACGGTATGTCTGTTGAAGATGCAAAAGTTGCAATCACAAAATATCTGGAAGAAAAAGGCATCGGTGAAGAAAAGACAAACTACAAACTGAGAGACTGGATTTTCTCCCGTCAGAGATACTGGGGCGAACCAATCCCTATGGTTTACTGTGAAGAATGTGGCTGGCAGCCACTGCCTGAAGACCAGCTGCCTCTGGTACTGCCGGAACTGCTGGACTTTGAACCAACAGGCGAAGGCGAAAGCCCACTGGCGCGCTGCACAGACTGGGTAAATACAACCTGTCCACACTGCGGCAAGCCTGCAAAACGTGAAACAGATACAATGCCACAGTGGGCCGGTTCATCCTGGTACTTCCTGCGCTACATTGACCCACACAACAATGAAGCACTGGCAGGTAAGGAAGAAATGGATTACTGGATGCCTGTTGACTGGTACAACGGCGGTATGGAACATACAACTCTCCATCTGCTGTACTCCCGTTTCTGGCACAAATTCCTGTATGATATCGGTGCTGTTCCAACAGCTGAACCATATGCAAAGAGAACATCACACGGTATGATTCTGGGTGAAAACGGCGATAAGATGTCCAAATCCCGCGGCAACGTGGTCAATCCTGACGATATTGTTGGTGAATACGGTGCTGATACATTCCGTCTGTATGAAATGTTCATGGGCGACTTCCAGAAAGCTGCTCCATGGTCCAACAGCTCTATCAAAGGCTGTGCACGCTTCCTTGACAGAGTATGGAATCTGCAGGACATTGTAGTTGACGGCGATGAATATTCCAAAGATCTGGAATCCACATTCCATAAGCTTATCAAAAAAGTTGGCGAAGACATTATGTCACTGGGCTTCAACACAGCTATTGCTGCTATGATGGGTGCCCTGAATGAAATCGCTGAAAAAGGCAGCATCACAAAGGCTGAGCTGAAGACATTCATCCTGCTGCTGAACCCATTTGCACCACATATGACAGACGAAATGTGGCAACTGCAGGGCTTTGAAGGCCAGGCATCTGTTGCACCATGGCCTGTATATGATGAAGCAAAATGTGTTGATTCCACAGTTGAACTGCCTGTACAGGTAAATGGCAAGCTGAGAGGCAAAATTACAGTTGCTGTTGACGCAGACAGAGACACAGCTGTTGCAATGGCTATGGAAGCTGTAGCAGCATATGTTGAAGGCAAAGCTGTTGTAAAACAGATTTATGTACCTGGCAGAATGGTAAACATTGTGGTAAAAGGCTGATAAAAAACAGATTATTTTGCAGGGAGCGGCTGCAGCTGTTCCCTGTGATATATAAAAGGCTCTTTTGTGACACTACACAACAAAAAACAGCAATATTTTACCATCTGTGAATAAAGTTTTTATTGACAAGTGGGAGTAATATCTGTATAATTGATTTGTGACAGTCAAATCAGTTTGGTTGTCATAAATTCAGAGCTAAAAAGCGTAAGGGAGTGAAAATAGATGTCAGAAATTAGAGTAAAAGATAACGAATCTCTGGATTCAGCACTTCGTCGCTTTAAGCGTTCATGTGCAAAATCAGGCGTTCTTGCAGAAGTTCGCAAACGTGAACATTACGAAAAACCATCCGTAAAACGCAAGAAAAAAGCTGAAGCAGCTCGTAAACGTAAATTTAAATAATTGAGCGGCTAGTGATTTTATAACTTTTAGCGGACTGTTACAGTCCGCTTTTTGTTTGGGATAAATAATAGTTTATATGCGAAAGCATATAAACTATTATTTACATGGCTGGATTGCCCTTGGAGACGATTTTAATCGCCGACATTGTGCAAATGACCGCTACGGAGGGGTGCGGCCAAGACCATAAAAAGCAGAATTACTAATTCAACCATAACAATAACAGCTGCTTTGGCGGCGTACTTTATTGCGGGCGGATAATATCCGCCCCTATGCATTTATAAAATATTTTACAGGGGATTTAAGAGGGACATTGTCCCTCTTTTTTTGTTTTTTGCCTTATTTATCTGGCTTTTTGCCAAAGGGGAAAATGGGAGGAAAAACAGGGGATGAAAGGCTGTAAAACCGGCTGTAAGATAAAGGCGTAACCACACAGGGCAGAAAATTTCTAACTATGGTGCCGGTGGTTCGTAACTGAAAAGGAGGTGAAAAAATGGAAGAAAAGAAACTGGAATGGCAGCTGGAACAGCCAAAGGAAGAAAAGGAAGTGAAACAGGAAAGCAGACTGGATAAAACAGCTCTGGCAGACTATATCATTTCCAGAATGCCACAGGAACTGGTACAGATGCTGGAAAACGGCAAGGACATTGAAAGCCTGGTGATGCAGTGGGAAAACCGTATGCTGAAAAAGGAAAACGATGCACTGAGAAAACGCCTGGAAAAAGAAACAGCAAAACCGCTTACCCTTGCAGGTGAGGGCGGCGAAGGCGAAAAAGACCCGTTTGTTGCAGGCTTTATGCAGGCGCTGGCAAACTATTGATTTTAACAAGAGAAGGAGAAAACAAAAATGGCAATCAATCTTTTTACACTGCACAGTGATATGACACAGGGCGCTTTTACACGAGAAAGTCTTATTGCAGGCAAGCTGTGCAACGACTATGAATTTTCCGGTGCAAAAACCGTAAAAATTCTCACACCTATTACAGTTCCGATGAACAATTACCAGCGAAGTGGCACAAACCGCTATGGCAATCCTACAGAGATGCAGGATATTATCCAGGAACTGACACTTACCCAGGACCGCAGCTTTGCCCTGACAATTGACAAAGGCAACGACGCTGACCAGGGTTATGCAAAAAATGCAGGCAAAATGCTGCTTCTGCAGATTGCAGAACGCGCAGTGCCTGAATTTGACAGCTATGTATTCAACAAACTGGCAAACAAGGCAGGCTTTGTTGTGGGTAACTCCACAGCTATGACAAAGTCCAACATCTGTGAACGCATCAGTGAAGCAGGCGCAAAACTGGACGATATGGAAGTGCCTGTTTATGACAGAATGCTGTTTGTATCCACACAGGGCTACAAAATGCTGAAACATTCTGATGAATTTATGGCTGTGCAGGAACTGGGCAAAGACGCTCTGGCAAAAGGTGTTGTGGGCAGCTATGACAATATGGAGGTTATCAAGGTACCAGCCACACGCTGGCCTGCAAATGTAAACTTTATGATTGTGCACAAAAATGCAGCCACAGCACCTGTGAAAATGAGCGAAACAAAGCTGCACAAAGACCCACCGGGTATTTCCGGTCATCTGCTGGAGGGCAGGGAATATTACGATTGCTTTGTGTTTGCACCCCGTGCATGGGGCGTTTATACAGAGGTGGACACTTCTTCAGGCAAAGGCAGTGTATGTGCAAAACCTGATATTTCCTCTACCGGTTCAATCAGCTGTGAAACTGAAGATGTGACAATCTACTACACAACAGACGGTTCTGACCCACGTTACTCTGCAACAGCAGTACAGGGCGCGTCTGCAGGTTCTGTGGCAGGTACAACAGTGAAAGCATATGCCCACAAGGATGGTGCATTTGACTCTGCGGTGGCAGAAAAAACTTTTAATTAATTACAAATAGTATTTCCCCACAAAAGGCGGCTGTAAAAGCAGCCGCCTTAATAAAAAGAAAGGAAGATTATGACAGCATACGAAATAATAAATAAAGGCTTTGGCCTGGCAGGGGAAAGCTTTGAAGATTTTCCTCACAAAGAACTGGCTGTGACATGGCTGAATGTTACATTGGCTGAAAGTCTTGATGCCGAAAATGCAATCAGGAAAAAGAATGGTAAAGAATTGCTGTCTGAACCTGTGATGATAAAACAACGGACAGATACAGCAGATATGGCTGATACAATCTGCAGTATTGCATTGCCTTATGGTGTGGCAAGCTACCTGTTCAATGACAGGGAGGATAACTATATGGCAGCTGTTTTCCGCAACCGCTTTATCACTGCACTGCAGAACCGGGCAAAAGGAGAAGAATTTACCATACAGGATATGTATGGAGGTGAGGTATGAAAAAGGAAGCATATGGACGCAAAGCGGAGAAAAAGGTGCGGGTGTTCAACAATTTCAAAGGAGTGGACTACGCCCATGCAGCTGCAAATATTTCGCCCCATCGCAGTGTGAATGGCCTGAATATGGTGCGCAGTGAGGTAGGCAAGGTGTGCAAGCGCACGGGGTATGAGTTTGACAGCCATCAGTGGACAGAGCAGGTGAACGGGGTACATTTTCTTGTGAAGGATGATGAGAGCATATGTCTTGTTCACAGCGGAACAGCTTTTTATGTGGAAGGGCGGCAGCTGTTCAGCGGCGCTGCAGACCACTGCAGCTGCAGTGTGCAGATAGGCAATATGCTGTATATTCTGGATGGCGCAAATTTTATGGCGTTTGACGGCAGCAGTATCGGCTATGTGAAAGATATGGCATATGTTCCTCTTGTATACTCCGGCAGGGCTCCGGGTGGAGGCGGCACAGCCTGTGAACAGGTAAACCTACTGACAGCTTACAGACGCGAAAGCTTCATAGCGGATGGTGCATCAAAGGTATATAGCCTGAGCCAGCCACAGTTGGATTCTTCAGCAGTTACTGCGGTTATATACAGTGATGATGGCACATATTATACAGTTACCACCGGAAACGGATGTACTGTGGATGCTGTGACGGGGACTGTAACTTTTGACTCCGCACCGCCTTTGTCAAAACTGAAAGACCAGGACAATGTGTATATCACCTATGAAAAATCCTCTGGGATTGATGTGGACATTCTGGATAAATGCACTGTTATGGCTGTGTTCGGTGCGGGCGGCAGACCGGATACGCTGTTTCTTTCAGGACATCCCGACTATCCGGGCAGGGAATGGTTTTCACAACCCAATAATCCTGCGTTTTTTGGCGTGAACAACACAGACCTGGCGGGCAGTGACAGGTCCCCTGTAATCGGGTACAGCACAAGAGGAGACAAGCTGTTTGTGCACAGGAAAAACAATGAAAGACGGATGAATATTCTGGTGAGAAGCTGCTCGGGTGGAGATGAAAACAATTATTTTTATCCTGTTACAAATGCACTGCATGGAGAAAGTGCAGTGTCTGACGGGGGATTTGTAAATATGGCAAATGATTCGCTGTTTCTGACACAGAAAGGGATATATGCCATTACAAAAAACGATGCCACACAGGACCATATAACCCAGATGCGCAGCTTTTACATCAATTCCAGATTGGCAAAAACTGACCTGTCACAGGCGAGCGCAGTGGCATACAATGATTTTTACGTGGTGGCAGTAGGCAATGATATTTTCCTGCTGGATACCCTGCAGAAAAGTTATGAGACAGACAAGGAGTATTCACAGTATCAGTATGAATGTTACCACTGGCAGCTGCCGGTGAGTGTAAGGCTGCTGTTTGTGCAGGACGGAAGGCTGTGCTTTGTTACAGATGACGGTAGAACCGGCCGCTTTTTTACTGATTATGACAATCCGCAAAGCTTTAACGATGCAGGACAGGCCATTACTGCCATATGGCAGACAGGGGATTTTACAGCAGATATTACCTACAGGATAAAGAACATATACAGAATATGGGTTGTGTGTGCTGTGGCGCTGCGAACAGGCGTCAGAGTACAGGCACAGATAAAAGGCATATGGACAGACCTGTTCAGCGATATGACCACCGCCAGATTTTTTCAGTGGTCTGCTATACAGTGGTCAAAATTTACCTGGTCCACTGATAAAACACCGAAGATTATGAAAAAATCAGTGAGAATCAGGAATACAGACAAAACAGCTTTCAGGCTGGAAAACAGCAATTTGAATGAGCCTTTTGGGATATATGAGCTGGGTTTTGAATATCTTACAGGCTCTTATTACAGATAAGGAGGAAAAATGACTCTGAAAAAAATTACAGACCGGGACCTGCAGGGCTATGGAGTAATAGGTATGGCCGATACACCGAACCTGTCTGCCAGACAGATGCAGGAAAAGGTGGAAGAAGTGGTACGCAGTGTGGTTATTCCGGTTATGAACGGGAATGTGGACAACACTGTTTCAAAAAAGGACCTGGCCAATGTTGTGCTGAATGCAGGTGCCGGTGATATGCTGACGCTGTATTATGACACCAATCTGGACGGGGTTGTAAACAAGGCAGACAACGGCTTTTTTACATACAGCCATTCAAAGGTAGATAATGTGCATTATCTTAATGGCAGTGGCGATAACATCAAGTTTACAGCGACAGCAGATTTCGATGACGGCGATGTGTTTATGGTGGATGGTGAAGACTACACAGCTTTTCTTGCCAACGGAGATGCTTTGCCGGGCGGACATTTCAAAGCAGGCTATGTGGTGTCCTGCTTTAAAAACGGTAACTGTTTAAATTTTAATAATGGCGGAGCGGCACTGAATTTCAAAGTTGTGGGCAGTACAACAGAGCCTGCTTCGCCAAAAGAAAACACCATATGGGTAAACACTGATACTGAAATAACCGGCTGGACGCTGGCCGCCAACCAGCCAGACTACCTGGCAGATGGCGGCGTGTGGATTGAAATTGCAACAGCAGGCAGTACGCTGTTCAATGCACTTAAGAAAAACGGACTGTATATTGCACCTAAAAAGGCGTGGCAGTATAACGGAGGCAGTTTTGATGAAAAGGATATGCTTGTCTATATAAATGGGGAATGGATAAAAACAGAAGAAATACTGTTCCCGTATGGTCTTGAATTTGAGACAGGCGGTGAAAACAAATCTGAATGCAAGGTAGAAGACCTACTCCTGCACTGTGAAGCAAAATCAACAAGCACAAATGGCAACTGCCATTCATTGATTGCAATAAACTGCAGTAAATATTCAAAGCTGATATTCACTGTGGGAAGCGTCTCTTTGTCAGGCAACGCCACAGCAACGGTAGGTGTGCATTATTCAGGCTGGGGTACTACTTCGGGCGGTTACGGGGCTTTTGCAGATGTAACAGCACGGGGCGTTTATGAAGTTGATCTTACAAATGTAAACGAGTATCTGTATGTGACAGTTTCGGTATGGACCAGTGATGCGGAGGCTGAAATGACAGTTACAGGAATTACAGTAATGTAGAAAGGAGAACTATGCAGAACTGCAATTTTTTTATGAAGCATATGCGCGTAACACAGGGATATGGCAGGTATGAAAATGGCAATGTGGATTATACCAGCTATTCACACACAGGCTCTTATGCCCTGGATTTCGGTGGCAAGGATCTGGACAAGGACTGGGCCTATGCACCTTGTGATGTGAAGGTAAAGCGTATTTACGGTGTGTACAATGCTGTATGGTTTGAGACACTGGACCAGGTTATGTGCGCAGACGGCAAGGCGAGAAAGCTGGTGTTTATGCTGCTGCACATAGATGATGCAGACCTGAAAGAACTGGGGATAGAACAGGGGAAAGTGTTCCGCCAGGGCGAAAAGTTCTACCGCGAAGGCAGTGCAGGTGCTGTGGGCAACCACATACATATTGAGGTGGGCTCAGCACCATTTGTGCCTACAGGCTGGCAGAAAACCAACATCAAAGACCGCGCAAACGCATATGTATGGAAGATAAACAGCCAGCTGAAGCCACATGAGGTATTTATCATCCCAAAGGATGTTATTGTTATGAATGACGGTGGATATGACTGGCTGAAAGAGGATGAAAGGGATGATTCCATCAGATTGCTGCAGCAGGAAAATGAAAAGCTGAAGCAACAGCTGGAGGAATACACATCACTTTTTGAAAAGATAAGCAGTATTCTGGATACACTGTAAGTTATGGCAGGGCAGGTTGACAAATATAATGATACAAAAGCCCGCTATCTTGCCATGCTGGCGGTGCAGAATATTCACAACAAAAATCTGGGTATCAGATATGACAGGCTGATACAGCAGAACAAAATGAGAAAAGGCAATATCGATTTCTGGCTGGAAAGGATTATTGCCGGAGAGGGACAGAAAAATGACAGTTGAAATTACCGTTCTTATCAGTGCTCTCACGGCACTGGCCGGTATGATTATGGGGATAAACAGTGCCCGCAGGGCGTCCCGGAAGGATGTGGAAAAACAGTCCAGGGAAACAGCTACCATTATCTCGGAAATCGGTTATGTGAAAGCCGGCATTGATGATATAAAACGCAGGCAGGAAAAACAGGATGAAAGGCATTACAGCCTGCTGGCAAGGGTGTCCAAGATAGAAGCCAGCCTGCCGGGACATATTATGTAAAGGAGAAAAATTATGAATATGGAAATGATACAGGAATACATAGACCCGCAGTTGGTTATTCTGGTGCCTATGCTGTGGGGAATAGGAATGGCAGTGAAGAAAAGCAGCCTGCAGAACAGATTTATACCGTTTATTCTGCTGGTTTGCTCCTGCGCTGTGGTGATGCTGCATCTGATAAGCAGCAGGCCTGTGCTGGACGGCAGCGCAGTCAGCGCCTGCCTGTTTGCAGGTATAACGCAGGGCAGCGTAATCTGGCTGTGTGCGTGGCTGGGCTACGAAAAGCTGCTGAAAGGCGGTGAATCCGCCTGATGACAGAGTTTATTATGGGGTTGGTGCTTGGCGGTCTGCTGGTGTTTACAGTTATGGAATACCACCGCTGGAAAAGCCGGTTTATTGCAGGCAGATACCCGGCAGACAAAAATACAGACAGCACCCAGTGGCACAATCTGATGAGCTACGATGGCAGTGAAAGGGGGCAGACAAGTTTTGAAAATTGAAACAGACCTGAAAACTGTGCTGGAGGAGCACAGAAAGTGTACAAACTATAATCTTATGACAGATTATTATTACAAGACCGATATGCATGAAAATTTTTATATCGGCAATCAGTGGCGCGGTGTCAACGCCCCTGACCTGGACAAGCCTGTGCTGAACTTTATCCGCAGGGTGTGTTCCTTCCTTGCAGCTATGGTAACCAGCGATGAAATCACTGCATTTATCACACCATATGTACATACACCGGAAAACAGCCGAAAGGCGGATATACTCAATATTGCACTGGAAAAGGTGTCAGAGCAGTCAAAGCTGCCTGTGACCGCCCGTAAAGTGGTGCTGGATGCCCTGGTGACAGGGGATGGTTATCTGTACTGGTATTATGCAGACAGCACGGTAAAAAGCGAAATACTGAAAGGCACCAATGTACTGTTTGCAAACCCGTATATAAATGATATACAGAAACAGCCTTTTATCCTGACAGAGCAGCGTGAGTATCTTGACAGGGTGATTGAAATGGCAAAGGAAAAGGGACAGGCGACAAAGGACATACGCCCGGATGACAACTATATGAACAGCGTTGAAAGCCTGCCTATGGTTACACTTGTTACCAAGCTGTATAGACAGGACGGTAAAATATGGTATATGCAGTTCACCAGGGATGCGGTTATCACACCGCCTGTATGTATGGGCATCACAATGTATCCTGTTGCAAAATTTTCCTGGGATTACCGGAAAAATTCATATCACGGCGTAGGTGCGGTGGAAAATCTTATACCTAACCAGATTGCTGTAAACAAACTTTGGGCTATGGCGCTGCTGCATCAGAAAACCATGGCGTTTCCAAAGATTTTCTTTGACAAGACCAAGCTGGACACCTGGACCAACAAGGTGGGTGCGGCAATAGGTGTTATCGGCAACCCAAATGATGCCGTTGCCACATCTTTCAGGCCCAATGATATGTCAGAGCAGCTGATGGACCTGGTGGAAAAGACAATTTCCTATACAAAGGAATTTATGGGCGCCAATGACACATCACTGGGCAACGTAAATCCTGAAAATACATCGGCTATTCTGGCGGTGCAGCGCTCTGCCACAATTCCGCTGGAAAACCAGAAACAGCAGTTTGCGGCCTTTCTGGAGGACTGTGTGCTGATTATTATGGACATTATGAAAGCCTGCTATGGCAAACGCTATGTGGAAACAGCAGGTGCAGACGGAAGCTATCATATGGAGAGTTTTGATTTTTCACAGATAGACGCCACACAGCTGTCCTGGCTGGTGCAGGCGGATAATTCCACACCGTGGAGCGAGGGCGTGCAGATGCAGACGCTGGAAAACCTGTATGCAAAGCAGATTCTCACAGATGCTTACGATTATGTGCAGGCCATTCCGGCAACACAGCTGAAAAACAAACAGCAGATACTGAAAAAGCTGCAGCTGAAGATGCAGTAAATAAAAAATACCATTCATCCCTCAAATGAATGGTATTTTTGTATGGTGTCTGTTTTAGTCGATAACCACACCGGTTTCATAGCTTTTGTTGCCGATGTCCTCCATCAGGTCAGACAGGCTGTATACACCTTTGAAATATTCAAGACCGATATTGATACACTCTGCAGCCAGATAGTCTGCACGCAGCAGGATGTTATCCAGGCTTTCCACGCTGTAAAGACCGGTGGCAGGGCTTTGCCAGAATGGAAATGCAGGCAGTTCCCTTACACAGGGCTGCATATGACTCATTACAAAACCTTCAGAAAATCCCAGAAGTTTTTCCACCAGATATGCCGGCAGGAATTTGCCTTTTGATGGTGAATAGAAGAATTTTTTGATAAATCGGAAATCTTTGAATGCCTGCAGATATTCGCTCTGTGGATACCTGTGTTCCGGATAGGTGGCTTCTACAGCCTTTTTGAGCAGGGAAGTAATCTGGTTCAGTGTCATTTTGTCCAGTTCAGGGCAATATCTGTCTACTTCAGCTGCCGGCTGACCGGTTTCGTCCATGCTTATTTTGCTGTCCAGAGCACTTTCATAAAAGCCGTGGCCTGCAGGGATATTGAAAGGAGAACCGTAAGAAGTGGTGACAAAATTTACATATGGGTGCAACGTGGAGTCCAGTGAATAATGACACAGAAAGCCCAGACAGTAATCTTTCTGGCTGTCTGTGGCAGCAAAACGGAACAGATTTTTTAGGAAAAGACCTGTTTTTTCGTTGTGCATCAGAGTGCCAAGCTTTGACAGGCTGTATCTGCGCATAGGATTGTACATCTGGTAGCAGAACAGCGGGTCCGGCCCGTTGGCACCCATTATAAAGCTGTTTATATCTCTTGGGGTATACCCGGCAATCTCTATTGCATTTCTGGCATTGTGCTGATGTGCATAATTATCTGCCATGATTTTCCCTCATTTCATCAAGATTATTTTACTTCTTCCTGTTTAGCGGCTTTAGGTAAAACAAAGAAGAATAGTATAGCGCCTACAATGAATATCAGCAGTACGCTGAGAACACCCCAAGGAGATGCCTGTGCGCTGACAGCATCCAGTATTTCTGCAGGTGCTGTGTGGTCAATGCCCATTTTATCCATAATTTTCTGCTGGGCAAAAGCTGTGCTCCAACCGAAGAGTGTAGGTCCCATAATTGCGGAGAATT
This sequence comes from uncultured Oscillospiraceae bacterium, assembly GCA_964649845.1. Classification (GTDB taxonomy): domain Bacteria; phylum Bacillota; class Clostridia; order Oscillospirales; family Ruminococcaceae; genus RGIG3102. Next base: position 8,249 of record CAZYSS010000018.1, on the reverse strand, counting down.
TGCCGAAAATATCGTAGAAACCAAAAAATTCGCCGCTGCGGTCTTTGTCCGGAATCAGTTTGCCGTACATACTGCGGCTGAGAGACTGTATGCCGCCCTGACTGGTGGCAATCAGCACAGCCAGCATCCAGAACTGCCATGCGCTGCGCAGGAAGAAACCGAACACGCAGATAAACATATACATACAGATGCCAAAGCCTATCATTGTACGAGTGCCGAATTTTTCGCTGAGTTTTATATACATCAGTGCAAAAGGCAGTCCCAGCACCTGTGTCAGCAGCAGTGCCAGCATCATTTGTGTGGAGTCAATACCCAGGGATGAGCCGTAAATTGTGGACATATGTATAATTGTGTTTACACCGTCTATATAGAAGAAATATGCCAGCAGGAACACAAACAGTTTTTTATTTGCAAAAATTTCCTTTGCTGTGCCTGCCAGACCACGCATAGCTTCGCCGATGGCGCCGCTATGGTATTCAATGCCGTTGGTCTGATGTACGTTTTTAAACAACGGTATTGAGAACACTGCCCACCACACAGCTGTCAGTGCAAAAGCCACAGTCAGGCAGGTTGTCATAGGAATGCCAACCAGGTTCATCACCAGAAAGATTACCAGCGGGATTGTGCTGCCGCCAATATAGCCCATACCGTAGCCCATTGTGGATACTTTGTCCATTCTGTCATCTGTGGTAACATCCGGCAGGAAGCTGTCATAATAAACGTTTGCACCGGCGTGGCCGATACTGCAGATTATGTACAGCGCCAGAATAATCAGCCCTGTTCTTTCGCTGCCTGCAGCGGTAGTTACATCCATCTGAGGTGTGAACGCCAGCAGGGCACAGGCTGCAATACCTGTGGCCATAAAGCCGAAAAACAGCTTTTTGCGCATACCCTTGAAGTCGCCCAGTGCGCCCAGCAGAGGTGCCATAAGTGCGCATATCAGCATTGCCAGACTGGTACCTGTGCCCCAGCGGTTGATGGCTGCAGTGCTGTTTGCGCTGATTGTATCATAAAAAATAGGAAGAATAGTCACGATGATTACACTTTCTGCGCTGTTGGCCCAGTCGTACATCATCCAGCTTTTTTCCTGTATGGTAAAACCTTTCAGAAAGTTCATAATATATCTCCGTAAAAGATTATTTGTATTATTGCATATATATCATATTGTAACACTATCAGGGACAATAATCAATTTTAAAATTTCAGCTGCATATTCAACAAAAATATGGCTTTAATTTATAATTTTGGGCAATAGTATTTTCAGCGGAAAAACTGTATTATAAAAGTATAGTAAAAACGTATTATCTGAAAGGAGATAAATATGAAAAACCGCATTAATGAAATTCTGGAAGGCAAGAAAAAATATTTTACAGATATTGCCGACTATATCTGGGCCAACCCTGAACTGGCTTACAGAGAATATAAATCAGCCAAAGCGCTGAAAGATGCTATGACCGAGTGTGGTTTTGAAGTTACAGAAAACCTGGCAGGCATCGAAACAGCATTTAAAGGTACATTCGGTTCAGGCCATCCTGTAATCGGCTTCCTGGGTGAATTTGACGCTCTGGCAGGACTTTCACAGGAATCTCTCAACCCTGAAAAATGCCCTATCGTTCCTGGTGCACCTGGACACGGCTGTGGCCACAATGCCATCGGCACAGGCTGTCTGGCAGCGGCTGTAGCTATGAAAGAACTGATGGAAGAATATAAACTGCCGGGTACAGTTATCGTTTACGGCTGCCCGGCTGAAGAACAGGGCTGCGGCAAATCCTTTATGACAAGAGAAGGTATCTTCAACGAACTGGATGTTGCCATTGCACCTCATCCATCTGATACAAACAACATTATGGGCGTTTCCATGCTGGCAAACATCCAGGCAGAATTCACATTCTACGGCCACGCAGCACACGCTGCAGCAAACCCTGACAAAGGCCGTTCTGCCCTTGATGCTGCTGACCTGATGATTGTTGGTGTACAGTTCCTGCGCGAACATATTGTACAGGAAGCAAGAATCCACCACGCATACATCGATGCAGGCGGCACATCACCTAACGTTGTACAGGCAAAAGCAAAACTGCTGTTCTACATCCGTGCACCTAAAGGTTATCAGGTAAAAGAAATCTTTGCACGTGTACAGGATGTTGCACGCGGTGCAGCCATTATGACAGGCACAACAATGGAATTTGAAGTTAAATCCGCTATGACAGACCTGTTCAACAACGATGTATTGGGCAAAGTATGTGAAGAAGCCTGGGCAGAAGTGGGCGAAACACAATTTGGCGAAAAAGCATACGAAGTGGCAAAACTGCTGGCTTCTGCAGTTGGTAACCCTGAAGCAAAAGATGTTCTGGATACAAAAGTGCCTAAATATGTGCGTATTCCTGTGGCTATGCCTGGTTCCACAGACGTGGGTGACGTATCCTATGTGGTACCAACAGTTATGATGATGTACTGTGCTGAAACAAAAGGCACACCGGGTCACTCCTGGCAGCTGGTGGCACAGTCTGGCACAGAACTGATGCACGATGGTATGATGCACAACGCCAAGGTTATGGCTCTGACAGGTATGAAGCTGCTGCAGAACCCTGAACTGGTAAAACAGGCAAAAGAAGAATTTGATGCTGCAGGTGTTGTTTACGAATGTCTGATTCCTGCTGACGTAAAACCTGAAGCACAGGCTGAATAATTACGGTATAACAAAACAGGTACTCAATGTTAAATTGAGTACCTGTCCAGCTTGTCAAACAACCTCGATTTTCACTTTAAAAATCAGGGTTATTTGACAAGCGGACAGTCCCGGCAGATTATCTGCCGGGACTGCGGTTGTTTATTATTCTTTATTATCGGGAAATATTATTTTCTCACTTCCACAATCAGTTTCATAGCTGTTTTGCTTTCGTTTTCCACTTCCACAGTGGTAAATGCCGGCACGCATACCAGGTCGATGCCGCCTGGTGTCAGATAGCCTCTTGCTACGGCAACGCTTTTCAGCGCCTGGTTTACAGCGCCTGCGCCGATGCCCTGAACTTCCACTATGCCTTTTTCCCTGATTATGCCTGCTATGGCTCCTGCTACGGAAACCGGGTTTGATTTTGATGAAACTTTTAATGTATCCATAGTATATCTCCTTATTGTGTGTAGTTTAATATTGTCAGTACATCCCAGTTTATGCTGCATTGAAATATCTTGATATGATATTATACTACTCCCAATAAGTGAAAATTAGGTTAAAAACAGGTGAAATTTAATCAGTTCAGCCAAATTTTCTGTGGATTTTTTCTATCTTCACAGCTTTGCCGTTGGCATCGGTTTCAATGTATACGCCATTGATATAGCCGTTGCCCTCTGCCACTTTGAACTGAACGGGTTTCAGATATTTCTGCTTTTCTATAGCCAGCTGTGTCTGTACACCAAGTACAGAGTTTTCAGCGTGTACAGCGCCTGCATCGCTGATGTAGGCTGTGCCCTTTGGCAGAATCTGTTCGTCATTGGTCTGCACGTGGGTGTGTGTGCCTATCACAGCGCTTACACGGCCGTCTGCATAATGGGCAAAGGCATATTTCTCTGCTGTGGATTCAGCGTGAAAATCCACTACAATGTTTTTGCAGTCCACAGTTTTCAGTATTTTGTCCAGTTCAAAAAACGGATTGCGGTGGTTGTCTATAAAAGCCACACCCATCAGGTTTATTACACACAGCTGATGCCTGCCCATATCCACCACAGCCACGCCGCAGCCCTCTTCGCTGTACAGCAGATTGGCAGGGCAGAGGATATACTCGTTTTCAGTATACAGTTCCATATTTGCCCTGCGCATAGAGTGGTTGCCCCCTGTGATTACATCAGCACCACAGGCAAAAATAGCATCAGCATCACGTCTGTTCATACCTGTGCCGCTTTCATTGGAGTTTTCACCGTTCACAATGCACACATCACAGCCGTATTCCTTTTTCAGTAGTGGCAGTCCCCTGCGCAATATATCCACACCGTTGTTGCCGACAATGTCACCAATAAACAATATTTTCATAAAAACCTCGTAATATATTATTGTATATATTATAGGTGGTTTGCAGGGGAAATGCAAACAGGATTTGTGTTATTTGCTCCATAACAATATGGCTGTTTCATTTATTGTTTTTAACTGTTCACCGGTAAGGGTTTCAAGCATATCAAAACTATCACCTGTATAATAATAAACTTTGGTAATATCATTGTCTTCATTTAAAGGCGAAAGCAGATGATATGTCACAGTTTTATCATCAGAAATCATATTTTCCCAACGGGTAGTCTGACCATAGAAATAAATAATGGATTCATTTTTTCCATCAATTTCCACATCAACTCTTTTCTGGCTTGCCCAGACAACAGTGGTACCTATAAATTCTGCTGAGAGATAATCCTGTCCTTGCACAGATTGATACTGTGAAGGTACACTCTGATTTATATTAATGTTATTATGATATGGAATTATCACAAAAGATTTGGTAAGATACATCATTATTCCGCCTACTGTCAAAATAAAAACGGTAATTGCAACTGCTACAGCTATGATTTTTTTATATAAAATTGTTTTTTTCACTTTTTTCAGACTTTCTTCAAATTGGCTGCTGTCTTCTGTACGGTCTGCATCATAGCTGCTGTCAGCAGTCATTTTTCTGTAATATTCACGGCAGTCCTCACATTCTTCCATATGCCGCACCACAGCTTTCACGCTTTCTTCGCTGCACAGATTTTCAATAAACACAGGCAGCAGGTCTTTAATTATTCCACAGGGATATTTCATTTCAGATTCTCCTTTATCATAGTTTTTGCACGGTAATATGTAACCCTTGCCCAGGTTTCGCTTTTATCAAAAAGTGCGCCTATCTGTGCAAAGGACAAATCACCAAATGTTCTTAAACTGAACACTTCTTTGTATGGCTCTTTCAGCCGGTGCAGTATTTTGTGTATTTCATATACGGTCTGCCTGTCGGATACAGCCTTTTCCACAGGGTCTTCAATTGAAATCATTTCGATGGTCCGGTCAATTTGCCTGTTGCTTTTTCTCACCATATCCAGATATGTGTTTTTGGCTATCTGGCATAACCAGCTGGATATTTTTGACTGACCATTGAATTTGTCTATGTTTTTCAAAGCCTTGAAAAAGGTTTCCTGTGTTACTTCCTCTGCAGTATGCCGGTCACCGCACAAAGTCAGGGCAAATTTGTATACATAGGAAAAATACTGGGCATATATTTTATCAAATTCCTGCACCTTATCACCTCCTTACACCTGTTAGACGTATTTTTAAGGAATTTGTTACATAATCGGCGGAAAAATTAAAAAACGTAACGAAACATGCTGAAATAATTGCTATATCTAAAGCTTGTAAAAAAATAAAAAATTGGAGATTGGATGATTGTGAAATATATGTAACAATGGAACCTTGCATG
>CAZYSS010000018.1:0-2810 GCA_964649845.1 uncultured Oscillospiraceae bacterium | reverse complement strand
TATGCCTCACCTGTCCCATAAACGGAATGGTCAGGAAAGAGCAATGCCCAGGCCGCCTGATAAACGGGCGAACACAGTTCGCCCCTACGATTTGCAGTTTTTACAACACCACGTGGAGCATCCACAAAACCCGAGTTTTGTCATTCCGAGCGGATGCGAGGAATCTTCGCATCCGAAGAAAAAACGGGATTTTTAATTTGCAGGTAATTATAGCGCAAAGATAAGCATAGCGCCAGAGCAGTTTTCGCGTAGCGAAAAGACCGAGTTGGTCTTTGCGAGGCCAACGGATTCGGTTCGTTGCCCTGGCTCAGAATGGCAGAATGGTAGTATTATGGATGTTTAACGGGCGATTGACCTGTCATCCATCGCCTGTTCGCTGAATTTATAACTTATCCCAATAAAAAACAGCCGTCATCAGACGACTGCTTATTTCTAAATTCCATATTCAATATGGCGGATTTTTCCGCTTTCCATATAAACTCTTGGCACTCTTTTGGAAACACCGCACATCAGTTCATATGGTATTGTATAAATCTTTGCGGCCACTTTATCGGCGCTGATTTCACCGTCACCGCCCCATACAGTCACTTCATCGCCAGCTTTTATGTCGCTGCCTGTGACATCAATCATCATCTGGTCCATACATATATTGCCGATAACAGGGTAATATTTATCACCAATCTGCACCTTGTGCCCTGTAAAGCCCAGCAGTCGGTTTACACCGTCTGCATAGCCTGCAGCAAGGGTGGCTACCTTTGTATCCTGTGTGGCCGTCCAGTTCATACCATAGCTTACGCTCTGTCCTGCTTTTACAGTCTTAACGTGTGTCACAACTGTTTTCAGTTTCATTGCAGGTTTCAGACCGGGGAAAATCACTTCATCAGATGGATTCAGTCCATACAGGATAATGCCTGCCCTCATTGTGTTGAAACTGCCGTTCAGCTTTCTTGCAATGCCTGCAGAGTTCTGGCCGTGAAGGGTTTTCAGATTAAAGCCCCAGCTGTCCATCAGTCTGGCTGTTTCGCCGAACAGTTCAATCTGTCTCTGTGTGGCAATCAGTGCTTTTTCATCCACCGCATCTGCAGCAGGAAAATGGCTGAACACGCCTGTGAACTTCAGATTGTGCATATTCAGCAGTTTTCTTATATCGCTGTATGCCCGGTCTTTGTCGCTTATCAGGTCAAAACCCAGTCTGCCCATACCTGTGTCCAGTTTCACATGACATTCCACAGGGTACAGAGCCTGGTCATTCAGTGCTTTTGCGTATTCCAGGCTGAAAACAGTCTGTGTCAGGTTGTTTTTGAACAGCTCATATGCCTTGTTCGGCTCTGTATAACCAAGGATAAGTACAGGCTTTGTGATTCCAGCATTGCGCAGCTCCATAGCTTCATTGAAGCTGGAAACACAAAAGCCAAAGGTGTCCAGTTCGCTGTAGATTTTTGCTATGTATTTTGCACCGTGACCGTATGCATCAGCTTTTACCACTGTGTAGAAAGGGCGGTCCAGTGTGTATTTTATCAGTTGGTAATTGCTTTTAATGGCATCAATGTCAATTTCTGCCCAGCAGTGTCTTTCTCTTAAATCCATCAATATCTCCGTATTATCTGTTTTTTGGTCCCCAGCCATCCAGGTCTTTTTTCTGGAAAGCATTGAGACTCTTTGCCCTGAAGGATGGGTCAGTCTTGCATTTTTCTGTGATGAAATCCTTCATATTCTGGCGGTTTGTCACACCGTCTGCAGGGCAGGCAGATTTTACTATCGGTATTTTCAGCTGGTTTACAGCGGCAATTACGTCGCTTTCCACCGCCAGTGCCATAGGTCTTATCATTGTCACGTCTTTTCGTGAAAGGTAGGTAACAGGGCTGAATGTGCCTATTCTGCCTTCATTCCACAGGTTCATATAGAATGTTTCAATGGCGTCATCCAGATGATGCCCCAGTGCAATCTTGTTGCAACCCAGTTCCTTTGCCACATCGTGCAGGGCGCCGCGGCGCATTCTTGCACACAGGCTGCAAGGGTTTTCTTCCTTGCGCTCATCAAAAATAATAGGGCCAATATCTGTTCTTTTTATCACATATTCAATGCCTTTTTCTGCAAAAAGCTTTTCCAATGAGGAATAATCCTGTGGGCGTGAGTAAAACTGCGGGTCCAGTGTCACAGCCACCAGGTCAAATTTTATATCTATGTATTTCTGCAGCTGTGCCAGTGCCAGTGTCAGTGCCACGCTGTCCTTGCCGCCGGACACCCCCACGCACACCTTGTCGCCGTCCTGCAGCATATCATACTGCACTATTGCCTTGCGCATCAGCCCACATAATCTCTGAAAATAATTTGCCATAAACACCTCTTATAGTGTATAATATTAAATTAGCGAAATAGCAGCTTTTCTGCCATTTCCATATACAGTAAATATAAGTATATGCTTTTTTAATAAATAAAACAAGATAATTTTGTTCAATATTTCAAGCAAAAATGAAATTGCCATTTGAGAAAACACGAGAAAAACACACAAAAACGCGAGAAAACGAGAGATATATTTGATTTGGTTGAAATTTTTGCAAAAAATCGTTGACTTTGAAGCCCCTTTTTGGTATATTATTTATGCACCCGAAAGGGTCTTTTAATTTGTTAAAATATCAGTTATAAAAAATTTATCAGGGGGATACTATGAGTACTTTTCTTCAGAAACCAGAAACAGTAGAACGCAAATGGTACATCATCGATGCTGCAGGCAAACCACTTGGCCGTACTGCTGTTGTTGCTGCTGACCTGCTCAGAGGCAAAAACAAAGTTACATTTACTCCAAACGT
>CAZYSS010000017.1:17713-25702 GCA_964649845.1 uncultured Oscillospiraceae bacterium | reverse complement strand
AGAAACGGTGCACGTCTGGCTGGCATCAAAGGCGTACTGAATATCCATCTGGGCAACTACTCTGACCCTGCTGATTTCTTTATCCGCGCCTGCGAAGAAGATATCACATTCCGTCCGCTGATTGTTCCAACACACGTAACAAGAAAATACGATGTATTTGACAGCTGTCTGAAATTCCTTGAATACGGCGGCCAGATTGACATCACAGCCGGTTCTGACGGCGATGCAAGCCAGAAATCCTACGGTTCTGTAGAAGGTTTGGAAATCATCTACAAGAAATACGGCACTCTGGACAGAGTTACAATGACATCAGACGGCAACGGTTCTGCACCTATCTGGGACGAACTGGGCAATATGATTGGCATGGGCAAAGGCTCATCCAAAGTTCTGCTTGCAGACCTGAAGAAAGCCACACAGCGCGGTATCATCCCATTTGAAGAAACTCTGCGCACAATGACAACAATTCCTGCTGCTGTTTACGGCCTGAAAAATTCCGCAGGTACAATCGTGGAAAACGGCACAGCCAACCTTGCTATCCTTGACGAAAACCTTGACCTTGTGGAAACAATTCTCAACGGCAAACTGGTATGGCACAGAGCTAAAGGCGTTGTAAGATAATTTTACAATCAACAGCATGATAAAAACCCGTATGGTGTTCCATACGGGTTTTGTTTTATTTAGCGTTTCTGTATGCTTTTTCGATTGCTCGCTGGATATTTGATGTGTCGATTGTCACGCTGGCTTTCAGGTCTTCATCCATCCAGGATGTGTCCATAGCTGTACCTGTGTTGTTATTGCCTCCGTCTGTCATATCATTGATAATACTGTTTGCACCGTCAATCATATTACTCATCATACCGCCGCTGTTGTCTGTCATTGTATCAGAAGAAGTGCGGGCTGTGCTGTTGGCTGTGGATGGCAGGCCTGCAGATTCTGAATTGTAGTTGTTCACAGAATTATCTGCCAGCATAGAGCCAATCTTTGCCGCGGCACCGCCAACTATCACATTTACATCCCTGCCTTCCAGCCATTTTTCCAGTGATTCAATCTGCTGATACCATTCCTTGCCAATGGAGCTGGCAGCCTTCATACCGTAGGCATCGCCCAGTTCTTTTTTACTCTGTACTTCGCCGGCAGTAAAATCTGCCAGCTGACCTGTAGCATCAAAACCGATGTTACTTTCCACCTCGTCAATGGATATTCGCACTATTTTGCCGTCTTTGTCAAATACTGCAGCCACCAGTGTGGTGGAGACTGCGCCTCTGCCATTTTTTCCCTCTGTATAACCATAGCTGTCGTTGGTATGTGTATAGCTGGCTGTGCCCACTTTATAATCAAAATTCCCTGTCCGGGCAGGTGTTTTGCTGCCGCAGGCTGTAAGTGTGATTAATGCCAGTGCCAGCATCAATGCTGATATTTTTTTCATAAAAATCTCCTTTGCTCGTGTATTATTTCGGGATTATGAATAATATTAACCGCAAAGGACCTTTTTATGCTTTTGCAAGGCAAAAAAACAGTTTACAAAGCTGTAACAAATGCTGGTTTTTCAATTATTTCCGATAAAACAACAAAATCGGAGTATTTCTACCCCGATTTTATCAATATTTCACCATTATAAAACATTGTTTTATTTATTAATATAACATTGTTTTACTATTTAATCTTATCAATTTCAGCAAGCAGGTACCATTTTTCGTTTGGTAATTCACCATTTATCACCTTTTCCAGCAAGCTGTTCAGAATTCTGCCAACCTCTGCTGATGGCGGTATTCCAAGAGCCAACAGGTCAGAGCCATTTACAGCCAGCTGTTTCAGGGAAAAGCATTGCTGCTGTTCCACAACGGTGTTTACAAGTTGCTCAAGCTGATTGTATTCCGCTGTGCGGTCAAAATCCCTGGTATTCTGGCCTGCATTGTCTGCGCGTTTCAGCTGTATCAGCAAGCGCACAAAAGCCTCTCCGTGTTTGTTCAGCCGGCGGCGCACAGCTTTTTCATTGAGTTCAATAAGTGTATCGTGATATTTTACAAGGCATACTATCATGTTGTAGTCATCCCTAGACACCTTGAGACGTTTGAGGATATTTCCGGCCAGCTGTTCACTGACCTGCCCGTGGCCATAAAAATGGCCCACGCCTTTTTCATCCATAGTGAAGGTGGCAGGCTTGCCGAAGTCGTGCAGCAAAGCCGCAAGGCGCAGCTGTGGTATTGGCGGAGTATTTTCCACCACTATGGCAGTGTGTGTCAGCACATCGTATATATGGTGATGGTTGCGCTGGTCAAAGCCTTTCAGAGGCATTATTTCCGGCATAAATACCGCCAGCACATCTGTGTATTCAAGCAGTATTTTTTTCACATTTTTGCCGCACAGCAGCTTCTGAAGTTCCGCATATATTCTCTCTGCAGAGATGTTTTCCAGCAGATGGGCATTTGCAAAAACTGACTGTTTTGTATTTTCCTCTATTTCAAAACCCAGCACAGACGCAAACCTGACAGCGCGCAGTATGCGCAGAGCATCTTCCTGAAAGCGTATATCCGGGTTGCCTACACAGCGGATAACGCCTGCGGCAATATCCTGCCGGCCGCCATAGTAATCCACAAGACCTGCAGCAGGGTTGTAGCAGATAGCATTCATTGTAAAATCTCTGCGTGCGCAGTCCTCCTGCAGACTGGCGGTAAAAACAACACTGTCCGGGTGGCGGTTGTCTGAATAAGTGGTTTCTGTGCGGTAGGTGGTGATTTCCAGCGGTGTATTGTCAATAAGCACTGTCACTGTGCCGTGGGCAATACCCGTTTCTATAACATCGTAATCAGCAAAAATCTGTATTGTCTGCTGTGGTGTGGCATCTGTGGTGATGTCAATATCGCTGACAGGCAATCCCATAAGGCTGTTGCGAACTGTACCGCCCACAATATATGCCTGATAGCCTGCATTATTCAGCATAGACAGAGCTTTTTCAGCCTGATATGGTATTTCAGACATAGTTCCACCTCCTTTTTTACAGTATAGCAGAAAAACACAAAGAAAGACAAGATAGATGCTTTCAACCTGCCCCTGCATAACAAAAGGACAGGCATTGCCGCAATGTCATTAAGTTAAGTATTTTTGAAAAAAATTCAACTTAATAAAACAAACTAAAATGTCATTCTGAACGTAGCGAAGAATCTTAATCACATTGTTAGAACTAAGATTCTTCGTCACTTCGTTCTTCAGAATGACATTTTTTCTTATCTGAATGACATTGCGGCAATGCCTGTCCTTAAAAAATATTCAGTTCAGTATTATTCAATCAACAACATCAATATCGATGCCTACTTCTCTTGGCAGAAAACGTGGACACACATTTTCTGAAGATGTGATAACTGATGCAGCCAGCAGTGAACCTATATCTATAGCTTCCGGCAGGGATTTGCCATAGGTAAGACCAGCAGAAACGCCTGCACAGAATGCATCACCTGCACCTGTGGTGTCTTTTACGTGAACATTTCTTGCAGGGCATACGCCCTTCATACCGCTGATGTCAGCATAAACAGCGCCTTTGTCCCCCATTGTAACAACTATGGATTTAATTCTTGCCCGTTTTACCTTCACTGCCAGAATATCAGCCATTTCCTGTGGTGTTTTTGCACTGTAGTCATCAAGGAACAGCAAACCTGCTTCGCCCTGGTTGCAGATAAAACATTCAAATCTCTGGAGGAAATCACGTCTTTCAGCAGCGATTGACATATTGGAAACCACGCCGTATGCTCTTACTCCGTGTTTTTCGCACAGATCCAGAGTCCGCTTTACGATTTCTTTTTCCAGGTCAACTTCCATAACAATTGAAGATGCTTTGGAGAAGATTTCATCTCCTTTTTCTGCCAGCACTTCCAGCAGAGGCATCATATCAGGGCGTACAGAAATAGAACCTGCCACGTCACCGTGATTGTCAAACACTGCCAGCCATGTACCCATACCATCTTTGCGTGTCAGCATATAATCTGTGTTTACTTTGTGGTCTTTCAGCTTTTTGATAACATCAACACCCAGAGGGGATTCGTCAACTATGCCCAGAAATATAGGGCGCAGTTCAAGATTTGCTATATCTTCTACAACGTTGCGGGCAACACCACCGTGAACATATTCAATATAGCCTACGTTACGGCCTGTAGGAATATATGAATCTACCGTAAAACCTTTGATATCCACAAATGTGGCCCCCATTACTACAATACTCATTACAATTATCTCCCGAATAATTCGAATTTTGTAATAGTATAACACATTTTGTCAAATAAAAACAGGCTATTTGCTGTTTTTGTTTAATTTATTCTGAAAATTACATTTTTTGTATAATCTGTATGCCATTATTGCTGAAACTGTTATAACAACAGCAAGAAATGCAAGTATCACCGTTTCATCAAGGATTGCATAATATCTTACATCATAATATATAGCGTGAGATGTTCTCTGCGGTGACAATTTTCTGTAGTGACGATAATCCCAGCACCATCTTCTTCCATAATTCAGAAATGCCATCACAGATACAAATACTGACGACAGTGCACCAAGCAGATTTACTGTATCATATTTATCGGCATACAACGGTATGTATCTTTTTGTATCATCAATATCCACACTGTCATTCAGCAGATATTCTGCAGATACATAGAACATATCCGCAATTTTCAATACATTTTCACTGTCCGGCAGGGTTTCATCCAGTTCCCACCTGGATACTGCCTGTCGGGTTACACACATTCTGTCAGCCAGCTGTTCCTGGGACATATTTCTGCTTTTTCTCAGTTTCAATAATTTTTCGCCAAAAGTCATATTTCCTTATCCTTTTTCCTTATATATCTCATCAGAACAAATGATATTGCTGCAGGAATGAGAAAAATCCGCCCGTATTGAAAATCCGTCCACCCTACTACAATATGTCGCGCATACTGTGCATACTCTGCAGGCGTCCACCAGAACAATGGTTTTATGGAGTGCGTAACACCACGGGCACAGTTTATAGTAAATATCCGCAGATTCAGCAGAAAAAGTGCCATCAGAAGCATATAAATTATAAACATAATTGTGCTGCTGTGTTTTTTCAGTTGCGGCAAAACAGCCGGTTTAGACAATACTGTGTGTCCCAGCAGATAATCAACCTTTACATCAAATATCTGCGCCAGTTTTACTATATTTTCTGTTTCTGGCATTGCGGTGCCCAGTTCCCATTTGGATATGGCCTGACGTGAAACACCCAGCTGCCGTGCCAGACCATCCTGGGACAGTCCTGCTGTTTTACGTAAATCTGTAAGTTTTTGGTTGAAGGTCATTTTTTACTCCTTTTTTAATTTTACGGGATGTCCAAAGGCCATCTCCCTACGCGTTTCATTATACGGTTTTGGCTGTAAAAAAGCTACATACAACCAATGGAAAAGCCGCAACTTTGGGTTGCGGCTTGATTTTTAAAGTATTATTCTGTTTTAACCAAAGGTTACACCATCATCTGTACAGGCTATCTGCAGATGATATTCCCGTGGTGTACAGGAAATTATTTCTTCCACATACAGTTTTACAAACATTGAAACCTGTTCTGTGCGGAAATATTCTTTGACTGTTGTTGTGTAATTAAAAAATTTACCCGGCAGATAGTCAGAAATATTTTTTATTTGTTTGTCACGCTGTGCTTCATAATATCCGCTCCCCCACAGCACCGCTGTGTCACTGGCAGGTATTTCTGTAAAAACACCGGTATCACCCAATGGCATAAACCGCATATCCTCTCCACCGCCGTAAAACTGCACATCCCTGATTTCTTCTATGGCGTAGCCTGAATAGCTTTCATCACGGATATTGGGGTAGTCAGCAGGATAAAATTTTATGCCGATAAGTGCAGACAGTGTTAAAGAGTAATAGGGACTGGTTTCATTTTCTGCTGTGGCTGTGACCTTGTAATAGTCCATTTCTCCGCTGCCCAGGTCTGTGGCTTCATACAATTTTTCCACAGTAAGCTGCTGCGTGTCAAATTCCACCTCTGTGGTTTCGGGGTGCCATTTTTCTTCACTGCAGGCGGTAAAACAAAACATAACAAGCACAAGTAAAAGGGATATTGCTTTTTTCATTTTCATAACATCACCGCCTGTCGGTGTCTACAATATCATCTGTGATTATGCGGTATTTTTCGGTTTTCTTTTTCAGAAATTTTGCAAGGTAAAAACCGCCCACAATACCGCCAAAAGACAGCAGCATATACATCACAAGTATGCCTATCATAGCGTTGCTGATGCCCATAGCACCGAAAAATAAAGACATTTCCCCTGACGGGCTTATAACTTTTACAAGGCTTAAAAATGTAATGGTGTAGCCTGCAAAGCAGTATGCAGAAACTGCTGATAAAATATAACCGCAGAAATATCCATATTTTTTCAGAAAGTTGATTATATTATCTATATAAATATTTCTGCCTGTGTGTTTTGGTGTGTAAGTAACATTATCTGTGATTTCTTCATTCAGCAGATAGTCAAAGGAAACATCAAAAATAGCAGCCAGCTTGATAATATTTTCCGTTTCAGGCAATGAGATATCCAGTTCCCAGCGTGATACCGCCTGACGGGACACCCCCAGTTCTCCGGCCAATGTCTCCTGTGACATGGCTTTCATTTTTCGCAGGTTCTGCAGTTTTTGTCCGAATTTCATTAAAACACCTCCCTGATTTCACCCAAATTTTAACATCAGAAAGCGGATTTTACCACCAAACAGATGTGGAAAATCCGCAATTACAGATTGCGGACCATTTTTTATGTAATTTTACAGGCTTATCCCTCCATCCACAACAAGGTTCTGCCCTGTTATAAATGACGCATCATCGCTGATAAGGAATTTTACTGCTTTTGCCACGTCTTCCGGCTGGCCGATACGGCCCAGAGGGGTTTCATCTGCAAGGGCCTGCAGGTCATCGGCAGAGTAACAGTCCAGCATAGGTGTTTTTATCACGCCCGGGCTGACACAGTTTACACGGACACCTGAATAACCCAGTTCCTTTGCAAGTGCTTTTGTAAATGTGATTACACCACCTTTGGCTGCGGAATACACCGCTTCACAGGATGCGCCCACCACACCCCAGATGGATGAGATGTTCACAATAACGCCTGTGTGTTTTTTTACCATATGCTCTGCGGCAAAGCGGCTGGAATAGATGACACCGTTCAGGTCTGTGTTTGTCAGGTGGAGAATCTGTGCTTCTGTCATATCCTGCACAAGACCTGTAAAAGCTGTGCCTGCATTGTTTACCACCGCATCAATGCTGCCAAAAGCGGCGGTTACATCTGCATACAATTTTTCTACAGATGCAAAGGAAGAAATATCGCATTGGAAAGCCTGTGCATTGTTAAGCTGTGCGCACAGGTTTTCTGCCTTTTCTTTGTTTTTGTTGTATGTCAGTGCAACGGCATAGCCTGCTTTGTCCATTTCTTTTGCTATGGCAGTACCTATGCCGCCTGATGCGCCTGTGATTAAAACTGTTTTCATAGAGTTCTCCGATTGATTTTCAGGACGATGTGGGTATCGTCCCCTACATATTTTGTTTAGCGGGACGTCAAGAATGCCGTCCCCTACGGTTTATTTAGCAGTGTGTCTGGGATAGCATCCCCACGAGTTTATTATAGGATAAAACAATGCAATTGTCTACTTTTCGTAAAAGAAAAAGGGACGATGTATGAATCATCCCTTTTATGTTTATTTAATTGCTTATGCCTGCCATACATTGTATGTAAATGAGCCTGGCAGTGGTTTTGTTTCGTTTTTGATTTCTTCTTTGATAACTTCTTTCAGCTGCAGGCGGTATGTGTCATCATAACCTTCCATTACAGGGAAAACCTTGCTGGCTTCGTCAAGGAAGTGGATGATATCACGGCCTTTTTCTCTGCCTTTTACTGTATGAACATCATATGCATAGTCCGGGATTTCAGGCACTGCGCCCTGTTCAAAATCTTTGATAACGATGCATTTCAGGCAGTC
>CAZYSS010000017.1:4299-17703 GCA_964649845.1 uncultured Oscillospiraceae bacterium | reverse complement strand
GCGGTCTTTTGGCTGTGCGCACAGGAAACGGATTGCGTGCATAAAGAAGAATGGTCTGTCGCCGTCAAAGTATGGGAATTTCTGACGGGCGATATCCAGATTGCGGATAACCTCAATAGCTCTTGGATTGCCAAAGCCTATATCTTCCACTGCAATGGCGTTCAGTCTGCGCCACAGTTTGTTTTCCAGTGCTTCGCTGGTGATATAAAGTTCATATGCCATATCAATGGCGATTTCAGCATCTGCATGGCGGATTGCTTTCTGCACGCCTGCAATCAGTTCATCACAAGGCAGACCATTTCTGCTTTTCATGCTGCCCCAAGGGTCAAATAAATCTGTTGTAGCCATAGTTCTGCCTCCTTAGTCTATTGTGTATTCAAATGAGCCTTCTTTAGGCTTGATGTCATTTTCGATTTCGTTTTTCAGTATTTCCCTGAATTTCAGACGGTATGTATCATCATAGCCTTCCATAACAGGTGTAACCTGGCTGGCAACATCTATAAAATGAATAATATCACGGCCTTTTTCGCGGCCTTTTGCTGTGTGAACGTCAAAAGCATAATCAGGCACTTCCGGCACATAACCCTGTTCAAATTTTTTGATAACTAGGTTTTTCAGACAGTCTGTAGAACGTTCCTTTGGCTGTGCGCACAGGTAGCGGATAGCATATACAAAGAACAGCGGTCTGTCGCCGTCTGTGTATCTGAACTGTTTTCTTGCTTCGTCCAGCTTGTTGATAACGCAGATGGCATATGGGTTGCCAAAGCCGATATCTTCACAGGCGATGATTGTAAGACGGCGCCACAGCTTGTCTTCAAACTGTTCTGATGTGATATACATTTCATAGGCAATTCTGATTGCAATTTCAGCATCTGCGCGTCTGATGGATTTCTGCAGGCCTGCCACCAGTTCGTCACCCGGTATGCCGTTGCGGCTGGTAATGCCTGCCCATGGGTCATAAGACATAAAAGCCATAAAAATTTCCTCCTTATAGCCGGTAAAAATTAAAAATTATGCCCTTATAAAAGCTATAAGGGCATAGTTAATGATTACATATTTTCTTCGATAAAATCAACAACGTCTTTAACTGTGAGAAGTGTTTCCATTGCATCTTCAGGAACTTCTACGCCAAATTCGTCTTCAACATCCATAACCAAGTCAACCATATCAAGGCTGTCTGCGTCAAAATCTTCTCTGATGTCAGAGTCCAGGGACACTTCTTCAGGGTCAAGTTCGAGGAAGTTGCAGATAATGTCAAAAAGTTTTTCGATAATTTGTGCTCTATCCATTAGATTTCTCCTTAAGAATTATTTATCATAATTAATTATTATTGTACTGTTTTATGGCTGTTTGTCAAGAATTAATTAATCAAAATCAATTGCAAGACTGGCAATTCCGTTCAGGTCCAGGCCTGCCGTGCGGCCATTTACAAATTCATAATAGCCCTGAGCGGCAATCATTGCGCCGTTGTCACCGCAAAGGTCCATAGTTGGTGCAAAGAACTGTTTATCACCGATTTTTTCCACAATCAGTTCTCTCAGGCGCTTGTTGGCGGAAACACCGCCTGCAATGGCAACTTTGTCATAACCAAACTCCGCCGCTGCACCTGCCAGGTTATCACTGAGAATCTGTGCAATTTTTTCCTGGAAAGACGCTGCCAGGCTGTTTTTATCTGTTTCTTCACCTTTCATATTGTTGGTGTTGTAGATGTTTATAACAGCTGTTTTAAGCCCTGAAAAGCTTACATCGTATTTGTTTTCTGTGTGTGGTGTAGGCAGTCTGTATTTGTTTACATCACCTGTCAGGGCAGCTTTTGCAATAGCAGGGCCGCCAGGGTAGCCAAGACCCAGTGTGCGGCTTACTTTGTCAAAGGCTTCACCTGCTGCATCGTCAATTGTGCGGCCGATAACGCGGAATTTTGTGTAATCATCAACAGCTACAATATGGCTATGCCCGCCTGATGCCACAAGGCACAGGAACGGCGGTTTCAGGTCAGGATATGTAAGATACAGTGCGGCAATATGACCGCGGAGATGGTGTACAGGCACCAGCGGCTTGCCCGATGCAAAGGACAGACCTTTTGCATAGTTGAGACCAACCAGCAACGCACCTATAAGACCAGGGGCAAAGGTACAGGCAACCGCATCCAGGTCGTTTACAGTAAGGCCTGCTTCATCAAAGCATTTCTGTACAACCTCACTGACTGCGTCAATATGGCGGCGGGATGCTATTTCCGGCACAACACCGCCGTAAAGACCGTGTTCTTCCACCTGGGAATAAACAATATTTGATACTATTTCTCTGCCATCTTTTACGATGGAAGCTGCTGTTTCGTCACAGCTGGATTCTATACCTAATATATACATATTTTCCTCTGTTTTTATTACGGGATGTCCGGGAGGCCATCCCCTACATAATTATCAATTATCAGTCCAGTTCTTTTACGCCATTTTTGTAAAGTTCCATTACAACGGCGTCATCTGCAGGTGTGCTGTAAAAGTTTTTTCTGATGCCCAGTTTTACAAATTTCAGCTTTTCGTACAGGTTGATAGCGGCTTCGTTTTTGCTGCGCACCTCCAGCACCACCCTGGTAATGCCCACAGGCAGTTCCTGCACTATGGTGTCTGTCAGCAGCTTTGTTGCAATACCATGACCGCGGTAAAGCGGATGTGTACATACAAACACCAGTTCGGCATCGTCTGTAACTATATATGAACAGAACGCCACAGCTTTGCCACCATACATTGCCACATAGCTCCATGTGGAGTCGTTGGCAAGAGCACCGATAAGGCTTTTCATACTCCAGCCGTCCAGCACCTGGGAGTGAATAGTAGTCACATCTTCAATGTGTTTTATTGAAAACGGCTCTATTTTTACATTTTCAAGATTTATCTTTTCCATTTATTTATCCTTTTGCGATATACCAGTTTTCACCGCTGTTTACATCTGCTTTCAACGGAATTGAAAGCTGTGCGGCGTTCATCATTTCTTCGCTCAATATCTGTTTTGCCTTTTCCATTTCGTCAAATGGTGCTTCCACAATCAGTTCGTCGTGTACCTGCAGTACCAGCTGAGCTTTCAGGCCCTCTGCTTTCAGTCGGTTGTAAACGCGCACCATAGCAATTTTGATAATATCCGCACTGGTGCCCTGAATAGGTGTGTTCATAGCCATTCTTGCACCCAGCGCCTGCACGTTTTTGTTGGAATTGTTGATTTCAGGCAGCAGACGTTTGCGGTTGTACAGTGTGGTTACATAGCCGTGGTCTTTTGCAAACTGTGTGATTGTGTTCATATATTCAGCTACACCGCTGAAGTTGTGCAGGTAGTCCTTGATAAAGGCATCTGCCTCTTTTACAGTCATTCCTGTGTCTTTTGACAGGCTGAATGCACCGATGCCGTAAACGATACCAAAGTTTACAGCCTTTGCACGGCTTCGCAGCTGCGGTGTAATCATTTCCATAGGCAGTTTCAGCACCTGTGAGGCTGTGCGTGCATGAATATCCTCTCCGTTGAGGAAGGCATCTGCCATAACCTTGTCTCCACTGATATGGGCAAGGATACGCAGTTCAATCTGTGAATAGTCAGCATCCAAAAGAATATGCCCAGGCTTTGCCACAAAGAACTTGCGCAGTTCGCTACCAAGCTCTGTTCTTACAGGAATGTTCTGCAAGTTAGGCTCTGATGAGGAAATACGGCCTGTGCGTGTTTCTGTCTGGTTGAAGGTGGAGTAAATTCTGCCGTCCGGCTGAATTTTGTCTATAAAGCCTTCAACATATGTGGAATTAAGTTTCTGGTATGAGCGATAATTGAGAATAACATCAATTACCGGGTGGTATTTGCGCAGGCCCTCAAGGGTTTCTGCATTGGTGGAATATCCTGTTTTTGTCTTTTTGCCTGCAGGCAGGCCCAGAACTTCAAACAGGGCGTGACCCAGCTGTTTAGGGCTGTTGAGATTGAATTTTTCACCAACCATATCATAGATAAGCTGCTGGTCTTTTTCAATCTGTTCTTTCAGCTTTACGCCAAAATCAACTATACCCTGTTTGTCCACAGCAAAGCCAATATGTTCCATATTTGCCAGCACCTCTGCCAGCGGCATCTCAATTTCGTGCAGCAGGCTGTGCTGACTGTCTTTTTCAATATTATCCCTTAAATTTGTGTAACAGCTGTGTGCAAATGGTGCAAAGCTGTCTTCACATTCAAAGGCTTTTTCTGCGCCCACTGCCATAGGCAGCACGTCTTTTGCATAGCTGGAGGCCAGCGGATTCACAATATATGCCGCCAGTGTAAGGCAGAATGAAATATTCTGTGGTGCAATATCGTGTTCAAAACAGAACTTGTACAGTGCTTTTAAATCATAGGCAATTTTTTCTTTTGTGGCATCTTCCAGATATTCTTTCAGCTTTGTATCATCTGCACTGATTTTTTCAACTGTTTTATCCCATGTAAGAATAAAATCTTCCCCCGACTGCCAGATGATAGCTTTTGCCATAGTTCCTGTGAAAGCTGTGATTTCTACAGTTTCAAGAGTAGATTCTTCTGCCATTGTTTCAAATGACAGCTGGCTGTCACCGCAGAATTTGTCAATCATTGTGTACATTTCCAGCTTGCCGAGAATTTCTGCAGCCTTTGCCATATCGCCACTGCCTTTTACATAGGCAGAAATATCAGTTTCCACAGGTGCTGTGGTACAGATAGTACCCAGCTGTTTTGAAAGGTATGCCATTTCTTTGTCCCGTTCCAGCTTGGCACGGACACCTTTTTTGATAAACGGGTCATCAAGGTTGGCATATATATTGTCAAGAGTACCAAATTTCTGCAGCAGAGACACCGCTGTTTTTTCTCCCACACCTTTTACACCCGGAATATTGTCAGAGGTATCACCCATAAGAGCCTTAAGGTCGATAAGCTGGTTTACTTCCAGACCGTATTTTTCCCTGATGGCGGCTGTGTCCATCAGCGTGTTCCGGCCTTTGCCAAACTGTGTAGTGGCAAGAATGATGTTTACATTGTCATTTGCAAGCTGCAGGCTGTCTCTGTCGCCTGTGGCGATAAAGCACTGGTTGCCGCTTTCTGTGGCTGCTCGCGCAAGTGTACCCAGAATATCATCAGCTTCATATCCTTCTTTGGAAACCAGCACATAGCCGAGATTTGAAAGAATATCTTTCAGCACAGGCATCTGGCTGGCAAGTTCCTCCGCCATGCCCTTTCTGTTGCCTTTGTATTCGGAATACAGTTCGTGGCGGAAAGTCTTTGCCTTCAGGTCAAAGGCGATTGCCACAGCGTCCGGCTGTACCTCCTGCTCCAGTTTGTGCAGGATATTGAGAAAGCCGTATATGCCGTTTGTATACTGACCGTCCTTCGTTGTCAGCAGTTTGATGCCAAAAAAGGCACGGTTTACAATACTGTTGCCGTCCAGTGCTAAAAGCTTCATAAAAAATCTCCCAGATTTATTTCAATTTTGTCATTTTTGTATTTCTAACCTTATTAGTATACCACAAATTATAATTTTATGGTATACTAATATGACTAAAAATAATTTCTATGGTGAAAAAATGAATTTGAATGGTTTAAATATAGAAAACAAGGCAGTTCTGGCACCTATGGCCGGTTTCTGCGATATAGTAATGCGCAAGGTTGCAGACGATTTCGGCGCAGGTTTTACTGTAAGCGAAATGGTGTCTGCCCGTGCACTGTACTATGGCGACAAAAAAAGCAAACAACTTATGGAAAGCTGGGAGCACAAGGGTAAATACGGCATACAGCTGTTTGGCTTTGACCCTCTGGATTTTGAACACGCCACAAAGCTGGCGCTGGAATGCAAGCCTGACTTTATTGATATAAATATGGGCTGTCCAGCCCCAAAAATCACTTCCAACGGTGCAGGCAGTGCACTGATGAAAAACACAGACCTGGCACAGAAAATTGCCAGAACTGTGGTGGACAATGCTGGCGGCACACCTGTCAGCGTAAAAATGCGTAAAGGCTGGGATGATGACTGCATCACCTGTGTGGAACTGGCAAAGAAAGTGGAAGAAGCGGGTGTAAGCTTTATCACTGTACACGGCAGAACAAGAAAGCAGATGTATACACCGGGCATTGATATGGACAGCATTAAAAATGTGAAACAGGCGGTTTCCATACCTGTAATCGGCAATGGTGATATCTCAAAGCCTGAAGATGTGGTAAAAATGATGGACTACACAGGCTGTGATGCTGTGATGGTGGGCAGAGAGGCTCTCAGTCGCCCATGGATTTTTAAACAGATCAATCAGGCACTGAATGGTACTACTATAGATAAAGAGCCTACCGTGGAAGAAAGAATGGCACTGTTACTGTGGCATATAGAAAAACTGTGTGAAGTAAACGGTGAACATCTGGGTATGAAAAAAGCTCGCGGACAGGCAGCACTGTATATGAAAGGGCTGCGCGGCGCGGCACATCTGCGTTATCTTACCAACAGTCTGTCTGTTTTTGACGATGCAAAAAATCTTGTAGAAGAAGTTTTAAAGGAGAACGGCAATGTTTAATTTCAACGCACTGTTGGCAAGACTGAAATATATACCCCGCTGGAGCCTGATGCGCCAGAATGTGGAAGAAGACCTGGCACAGCACACCAGTGAAGTGGCGCTAATCGCCCATACACTGTGCCTGTTGGCAAACAATAAATTCGGCCGCAATGTAAACAGTGAAAGAGTGGCTGTGGCTGCCCTGTATCACGATGTAAGCGAGATACTGACCGGCGATATGCCTACACCTGTAAAATATAACAATCCACAGATTATGACCGCTTACAAAGCCATTGAAGTCCACGCGGTGAACAAACTGCTGGAAACCGCAGACCCTGATATAAAGACAAGCCTGCGCCCATATATGACACAGGAAAACCTGACAGAGTATGAAAAGAAACTGCTGAAAGGCGCTGACAAAATCTGCGCACTGACAAAATGCATTGAAGAACTGCAGAGCGGCAACAAAGAGTTTGAAAGTGCATATAAATCCACATATCAGTCTATATGTGATATGCATATGGATGAAGTGAACTACTTTATGGAAAATATGCTGGACAGCTTCAGGCTGTGTCTTGATGAGCTGGCAAAAATTTAGGAGTATAAATTGAAAAAATATATTCAGAAAAATGTTTATCTCAAGGCTTTTCTGCTGGGACTGCTGACAGCATTCTGCCTGTTTGTCCCCTATTTGATAATAGACAAAGGCTTTTTCACCTATGCAGGTGACTTTAACAGCCAGCAGATACCTTTTTATATGTATATGAACCGTATGGTTAAAAGTGGCAGTCTGAACTGGGGCTGGGCCATAGATTTGGGGTCATCTGTGGTGAACAGCTATTCCTTTTATCTGCTTGGCTCGCCTTTTTTCTGGCTGAGCTGCCTGTTCCCATACAAATCAATCCCATATGTGATGCCTTATCTGCTGATGCTGAAATTTGCAGTGGGCAATCTGGGGGCTTTCGGTTATCTGCGAAGATATGCAAAAAATGACAACTATGCGATGATTGGCGCAGTGCTGTACACTTTTTGCGGATTTTCAATATACAATATATTCTTCAATCATTTTATTGAATCGGTGGTGTTTTTCCCATATCTGTTATGGGCGCTGGATGAATTTGTGTACAATAAACGCAAAGGTGTTTTTCCGCTGATAGTTGCCCTGAATCTGGTGAACAACTACTTTTTCTTTATCGGTCAGGTGGTGTTCCTGTTTATCTATTTTGCCTGCAAGATGTGGACAAAGGAATACAGAATCACAAAGAAGGAATTTTTCAGTCTGGCTTTTGAATCACTGACCGGCTGTTTTATGGGGATAATACTGTTTATCCCATCTGCAGTGTCTGTAATGCAGAACCCACGTGTGTCCAACACGCTGTCTGGCTTTGGCATATGGCTGTACAGCAATGTACAGCAGTATTTTGCCATACTGGCTTCTGCCCTGTTGCCGCCTGACCCGCCATATATACCAAGCCTGTTTACCAGCGGTGCAATAAAATGGACCAGTATGTCTGCCTTTGTGGCACTGGGTGGATTGTTCGGATTGTTTGTATTCAGCAAATTCCGTAGCCGCTCATCCTTTTTCAAGGTATTTATAATCAGCATTGTGTGTGCGTTTGTGCCCGTGCTGAACAGTATGTTCTACGCGTTCAACTCATCATACTATGCACGCTGGTTCTATATGCCTGTGCTGATGCTGGCTGCGATGAATATGCAGAGCCTGGCAATGGAAAAGGAAAAAATATTTCACGGGCTGAAATGGACAGCTGGGCTGACAGCCATACTGTTGCCTTTCGGTCTGACACCTGTGGACAATGAGGGCCAGCTGTTTATCGGTCTGGCAGACCAGGTGGCTATCTACTGGCTGAACCTGCTGATAGCATTCCTGAACCTGTACCTGCTGTATGTGATTGTAAGCAACTGCAAAGACAAACCCAAGTATACACAGAAGCTGATGAGTGGTGCTTTAAGCATGATAATGCTGTTCGGCGTACTTCATCTGGGGTTGACAAAGATGCCTCAATGGGATGCGGACCACCTGTACAAACCGCAGAACTATGATATTCTAGACAGTTTCAGCTTTGATGACCGGACGAAAAACTACCGAATGGACACCTACAACTGCTACGACAACGTGGGGCTGTTCACAGGTGTGCCGTGCATACAGTTTTTCAACAGCACTGTAACTCCGTCTATTATGGAGTTTTACCCACAGGTAGGAGTGAAAAGGGATGTTTCCTCCAAACCGAGCCGGAATCTCTATGCCCTGCGCGGTCTGCTGAGCGTGAAATATCTGGTGATGCCAAACTGGGAGGTGTCCAACTATGAAACCGATGCAAACCTGTATGGCTACACACTGATTTCAGACAGTTACCCATATAATATTTATGAAAACACAAACTTTATTTCCATGGGGTTTGCATATGATAAATATGTGACTTACGCAGACCTGGAAAGCATAAACGAAAGCAACCGCGGCAATATTCTGGTACGCGCACTGGCTGTGGATGAAGAAATAATAGAAAAATACAATCTGCCTCTGCAAAAGTTGCTGACAACCGAGCTGTATGACTGCACATACTCCACATATATCCTTGATGTGGCAAAAAGAAAAAATATGTCCAGCTACTATTTCAATCAGACATCTGACGGCTTTGACTGTAAGATACTTTTGAATCAGGACAATCTGGTATTTTTCTCTGTGCCATATGATGAAGGCTTTACTGCATATGTAAACGGACAGGAAGCTGAAATTGAAAAAGTAAACTATGGTATGTGTGCAGTGTATGTACCTGCCGGTGACAACAGTATCGTGTTCCGATACAGGACACCATATCTGAATACGGGTATTGCAGCCACTGCCGCAGGTTGGTTGGTTTACGGCATATATTGCTTTACAATAAAAAAGAAAAAGCTTTAAAACGCAGGGACGTCCGGCAGGCCGTCCCCCTGATATTTGAATAAAGGAGTCACTATGATTGAAATAACAAATGAAAAAATGTTTTCCTCCAACATAGACGCTGTACTGGCAAGGGAATTTGCCATAAAGCCATGGCAGGTGGAAAACACAGTAGCGCTGCTGGACGAAGGTGCAACAATACCTTTTATAGCGCGTTACAGAAAAGAAAAAACAGGTGAACTGGATGACCAGACAATCAGAAACATCTCTGACCGACTGACCTATCTGCGCAACCTGGACACAAGAAAGCTGGAGGTTTATTCTGCCATTCTTGGTCAGGAAAAGATGACTGACGAAATAGAAAAAGCTATTTCCAACGCTGTTACTCTGGCAGAGGTGGAGGACATCTACCGCCCATACAGACCCAAAAGAAAAACAAGGGCATCAATTGCCAAAGAAAAAGGACTGGAACCACTGGCAAAAACAATTCTGGAACAGTACAAAAAGACTGTTCTGGCTGATATTCTGCCACTGTATATCAACCGGGAAAAAGGCGTGCTGACAGCAGAAGATGCGCTGAAAGGTGCTATGGATATTATTGCAGAGGATGTGTCTGACAACACCGCTGTACGCACTGCGCTGAAAAAGCTGTACAACCGCAAGGGTACAGTGGAAAGCAAAGGCGACGAAGAAAAAGAAAGCGTGTACACACAGTATTACGATTTTTCACAGCCTGTAAATAAAATTGCATCTCACAGGGTACTTGCCCTTAACCGCGGTGAAAAAGAGGGATTCCTGAAAGTGAACATTGTGGTGGATAACGCCGAGGCTGTTGCAGAGATTGAAAAAATCTACATCAAAGGCAAAAATGAATGCGCTGATGTGGTAAAAGAAGCAATTGCAGACAGTTACACAAGGCTGATTCACCCAAGTCTGGACACCGAAATAAGAAACAATCTGACCGATGTGGCCAATGAGGGTGCCATAAAGCTGTTTGGTGACAATCTGCGTCAGCTGCTGCTTGTACCACCTGTAAAAGACAAAGTTTGCCTTGCACTGGACCCTGGCTACAGAACAGGCTGTAAAATGGCAATAGTTGATGCCACAGGCAAGGTGCTGGAAGTTGGTGTGGTGTATATGACACTTCCAAACCACAAAAAGGAACTGGCTGAAAAACAGCTGACTACATTGATTAAAAAGCACAATGTTGATATTATTTCTATCGGCAACGGCACAGCCACAAAGGAAACCGAAATGTTTGTTGCTGCCCTGCTGAAAAAGCTGGACAGAAAAGTGAGCTATATGGTGGTAAGCGAAGCCGGTGCATCTGTGTACTCTGCATCAAAACTGGCTGCCGCTGAATTTCCTGATTATGATGTATCATTAAGAAGCGCTGTGTCAATTGCACGCCGTCTGCAGGACCCGCTGGCAGAGTTGGTAAAAATAGACCCTAAATCAATAGGTGTAGGCCAGTATCAGCACGATATGCCAAAGGCCAGACTGGAAGAAAGTCTGGATGGTGTGGTGGAATACTGTGTAAACACTGTGGGTGTGGACCTGAATACAGCCAGTGCACCGCTGCTGGAAAGGGTATCCGGGCTGAACAAGACAATTGCAAAAAATATTGTTGCCTACCGCGAAGAAAACGGCCGGTTTACAAAGAGAAGCCAGCTGATGAAGGTAAGCAAACTGGGACCAAAGGCATTTATGCTGTCTGCAGGTTTCCTGCGAATCCCAGGTGCAAAAGATAAGCTGGATTCTTCCTCTGTACATCCAGAAAGCTATGATGCAGCAAAGAAACTGCTGTCTGCTGTGGGTTATACCACAGAGGATATCGGCACAGACAGAATTAAAAATCTGGCTGAAGATGCAGAAAAAATCGGTCTTGAAAAACTGGCAACACAGTTGGAAACCGGTGTACCAACCCTGAAAGATATTATTGCAGAGCTTATCAAACCAGGCAGAGATATGCGTGATGACTTGCCAAGTCCATTACTGCGCGAAGACGTGCTGGATATGGCAGACTTGAAACCCGGTATGCAGCTGAAAGGCACTGTAAGAAATGTAATAGATTTTGGCGCCTTTGTGGATATAGGCGTGCATCAGGACGGCCTGGTTCACCTGAGCCAGATATGCGACAGATACATCCGCCATCCGTCTGAAGAAGTAAAAGTAGGCGATGTGGTGGACGTATGGGTAATGTCAGTGGATGTAAACAAAAAGAGAATTTCACTGACAATGCGCAAGCCAAAAGAAAACAACCCCAACAAATAAGCAAAAGGCTGTGGATAACCACAGCCTTTTTAATATGCAATTATCTGGAACAGGCTGTCCGACAAATTCAATTTTATCTGACTTTCCTGCTTACTGAAATTTGATTTTTCATTTTATACTACTATTAATATTCTTGGATAACAAATCCTTTAGAGGTTTAAACTCAAGGGAATCATCAATTTTTTCTTGTAAATATTCTCCATTTTCCCAATATGATTTCAAACCATAAGCTTGTATATTATGATAAGATGCATCACTTGTTATTAATCTATATTGGTCATCAACAATTTCCAGTGCGGCGCAATTAGATATAATCAGCCCAATTTGTTGGCTGGTTTTTAATAAATCCTTGGCATTTTCCAACCTGTCTGGTTCATCGCAATGAGGAACAAACAATCCATCAACAAAACCTAAACATTCCATACCAATCAATGGTTGGGCGTCGCCGTATTTGATTTTCATTGAATCAGATGAACATTCTTGAAACCAGCAGTTTGCTCCCGCAGAAACTCCACACATTACTTTGCCACTTTCCCACGCTTGTTTTAATATTTCATCAAAACCAGTGTCTTTCCAAAGCTTAATCATATCGAGCGTATTTCCACCGCCCTCAAAAATGATATCAGCCCATTCGATTATTTCTTTGACATATTCCGTATCTGTTAATTTATCGCTTTTTAAGTCTTTGCAAGGACAACCATATATTTTGTTGTATATATCGGTCATTACTTGAAAATATCCTTCTTGTCTTTCTAGTGGTTGCGAATGCGCTATCAGTAAAAAATTAGGATGTTCTTTGCCTGTAAGTCTAATAATTTCTTTATCTTGATTTGCCAATTCATAGGGATATCTCATTCCGTTAGGGCCTGGTCTTCCATTTTCTCCGCCACCAATGGCTACTATTTTTTTACTCATATTAAACCTCCGACTAATTCAACTTTCTTTACATGTATTATACTGTGAAAATGTGAAAATGTCTATCTAGCAACTGTTTATCGGGCGGATGTGATAACCCAATTCAAATTACGTCAGGCCAGTTATTTCCCTCATTATACAAAATAAGTGTAGATGTTCTAAAACATCTGCAATTATATAGTGCGAAATTCAAATTTACCTATCACTCCAATTATATCAAATCATACCGTCCCCTACAATTATCTTAAGTCATATAAAAAGAGCAAATCCTGCGATTTGCTCTTTTTATTTCAGTATTATTTTGCCAGAATCTGTGGGCCCTGTGGTGTATCTTTTACGATATAGCCCAGTTCTGCCAGTTCATCACGGATCTGGTCAGCTCTTGCCCAGTTTTTAGCTTTGCGAACTTCTGTTCTTTCTGCCACCAGGTCTTTTACCTTCTGTGGGATTTCGTCTGTTTTTCTGTTATAAAGCAGACCCAGAACACCGGACAGTTCATCAAAGATAGCTGCTGTATGTTCCAGAGTTTCTTTGTTCTGCAGTGTACCTGTTGTGTTGATAGCTGTTACCAGTTCAAACAGTTTGGACAGAGCATCAGCTGTGTTCAGGTCATCATCCATAACAGCAATAAATTCTTCTTTCAGTTTGTCAGCAACATCTTTCAGACCTGTTTCTGTGCCTGTTGTAGCACCGATAAGGAAGTCCAGATGGTCTCTGGCTGTGTACATACGTTCCAGAGAGTTTTTGGCCTGTTCCATTACTTCACGTGTGAAGTTCAGTGGTGAACGGTAATGAGCTGTCAGCAGG
>CAZYSS010000017.1:0-4289 GCA_964649845.1 uncultured Oscillospiraceae bacterium | reverse complement strand
AGTAACGGATAGGTTCATAACCAAACTGGCTGGAAATATCTCTTACTGTGAAGAAGTTGTTGAGGGATTTGGACATTTTCTGGTTGTCAACATTGATATAGCCGTTGTGCATCCAGTAACGTGCAAATTCTTTGTCAGATGCACATTCACTCTGTGCAATTTCGTTTTCGTGGTGTGGGAAGATAAGGTCCTGTCCACCGCAGTGCAGGTCAATAGTTTCACCCAGATGTTTGCGGCTCATTGCAGAACATTCAATATGCCAGCCCGGACGGCCTTCGCTGAATGGACTTGCCCAGTGTGGTTCACCTGGTTTTGCAGCTTTCCACAGAGCGAAGTCTGCTGCAGCTTCTTTGATTTCGCCTACTTCAATTCTTGCGCCTGCTTCCAGTTCTTCCAGTGGCTGATGGCTCAGTTTGCCATAGTCTTTGAAAGAATGTACGCGGAAGTAAACGTCACCGTTTTCAACTTTGTAAGCATGTCTTTTTTCGATAAGTGTTTCAACGATGTCAATAATTTCAGGAATATGATCAGAAACTCTTGGACGAACATCTGCAAAACGAACATTCAGGCCCTGCAGATCATGGTAATATTCGTCTTCATATTTTCTTGCAACTGCTTCAAATGTGCTGTTTTCTTCGATAGCACGTTTGATGATTTTGTCATCAACGTCTGTGATGTTGGAAACGTATTTTACCTTGTTGCCTTTGTATTCAAGGTAGCGGCGCAGTGTATCAAATACTACTGCAGGGCGGGCATTGCCGATGTGGATATAGTTGTAAACTGTAGGGCCACATACATAAATTTTGTACTCGCCTTCCACCAGTGGGATAAATTCTTCTTTCTTTCTGGTGAGTGTGTTATAAACATTCATATGTTTCATAAAAATGTCCTTTCCGGCCTGATAGCCTGTGTGAATTGTTAAACCAAAGACCGAATATAATGAAAACCGCCCCCATTTGCCCATAGCAAACGAAGGCGGTATAAATAACCACGGTTCCACTTCGATTTATATCTTGTGAGTTCTGTAACGGGAACACCCGTGTGCAGCTACTGCTATTTCGCCACACCTGCTTTCAAGGGCATTGGCCGGTTTATTGCATCTAAGGTGCTTTCAGCGGGTCACACCTATTCTCTGTCAGACTTTTACACCGGTTACTAGTCTTGATAATAACGCATTTACAATTATTACATAGTTTATAATAGCATATCTGCATTGTTTTTTCAAGCAGAAATATATTAATACTATTTATTCCTTATAAGTATACTGTATCATTAAGAAACATATTTGTCAAGTTATTTTGCGTTTTTGATAAGGTCTATATTAGGCAGAATGTACTGCATACCGGAAACAACTGTCAGCACAGCCATAATCCACATAAGGATGTTTGTAACCATAGCAATTGCTGAGTAAACCTCCACAGTAATTGTTCCCATAGACAGCAACGCCATAGCCAGCAGGCCCAACATACTTGCAATCATCTGGAACACTGTTTTCATTTTGCCCATCATGCCTGCAGCAATAACCTTGCCGCCTTTAGGGTTGGCCGCAGCAATAAGTCTGATACCGCTTACTGCAAATTCTCTTGCCAGAACGATACAGATAACAATTTCATGGCACATACCGTTGAGGCAAAGATAAATAAGAGCTACAGTTGTAAGCAGTTTATCTGCCAGTGGGTCCATAAATTTGCCGAAGTCTGTAACCATATTGTATTTTCTGGCGATGCTGCCATCCAGAAAGTCTGTAAAAGATGCAACTGCAAACACAATAAGACCAATAAGATAGCTGTATGGGTTGTCTATGTACATAAACACCATAAATACAGGCACCAATAAAAAACGCAGAAGTGTAAGTTTATTAGGTAAATTCATAATATTCTCCCAAAGCTTTGAGCTTTATATTGTAATTTTGCGAGAATGCGATTCTTCGGGCTGTGCCCTCAGAATAACATATACGGGCCAATGATTATTCTTCAACCAGCTCACCGTAAAGGTCGTAGATATCGCTTTCCGTGATATGTACAGTGTAAATTTCGCCAACCATTACAGGATAGTCACCTGAGATGTAAACTTCGCCGTCAATTTCAGGTGCGTCATATACAGAACGGCAGATAAACAGTTCGTTTTCGCTGTCATAGTCATCAACGATAACTTCAATATCCCTGCCAACCATTGCAGCCTGTTTATCAGCCATAATGCCTGTCTGCAGCTGCATAATCAGGTCTGCACGGCGTTCTCTTTCTTCCATTGGCATCTGTTCCATAGTGGCAGCTTTTGTGCCTTCTTCTTCAGAATATGCAAAACAGCCCAGACGTTCCAGTCTGATGTCTTTTACAAAGTCATACAGCTGCTGGAATTCTTCTTCTGTTTCACCAGGATAGCCTGTGATAAGGCTGGTTCTGATAGTGATATCAGGCACTTTTGCACGCAGACGGCTGATTGCAGACATAATGATGTCTGTGCCGCCTTTGCGGTTCATACTTTTCAGCACTCGGTCATTGATGTGCTGGATAGGCAGATCAAGATAATGCAGAACCTTTGGATTTGTAGCGATAACATCGATAACATCATCGCCCAGTCTTTCAGGGTATGCATACATAAGGCGTATCCATTCAATGCCTTCAATTTTGCTGATTTCTGTAACCAGTTCAGCCAGTTTGTTCTGTTTGTAAATATCTTCGCCATAGCGTGTGATATCCTGTGCCACAACGATGATTTCTTTTACACCTTCTTCTGCCAGCCATTTTGCTTCTTCTATGCAGCTTTCCATTGGGCGGCTGCGGTGCGGGCCACGGATAAGTGGGATAGCACAGTAATAGCACCCATTTGAACAGCCTTCTGCGATTTTGAGATAAGCGTAATGTCTTGGTGTGGATATAATTCTTTTCTTTGTAATATCCAGGTTTGTTTTAGGGCCGTAGCAGGACAGCTTTTCGCCTCTTACCACACTTTCCATAACTTCCAACAGTTTGTCATGTGCGCCGATGCCTACAACAGCATCAACTTCCGGCATATCTGCCATAATTTCGTCTTTGTAGCGTTCTGCAAGACAGCCTGTAACAACAATTTTCAATTTTGGGTTTTCCAGACGGGCACCAACAGCGTTGAAGATATTTTCAATTGCTTCTTCCTTTGCGCTGGTGATAAAGCCACAGGTATTGATAACACAAACATCAGCTTCTGTCATATCAGCTGTTGTTGTGTGACCGGCCTTCAGCAGGCCGTGGGCAATAATGTCGCTGTCTACCTGGTTTTTCGGGCAACCCAGAGAAACTAATGTAACTTTCATTTAATACTCCTGTAAATCTATTTGCAAATTGTTCATCGCCTGCTTTATTTCGCCGTATCGGAAGCCTTTGCGCAACAATGACGCAACCACCTTTTCCGGCTGGGAAAGCTTTGATGAATATTTTGTCTGTAAAAGTCTGGTTATATCATCAATCTGATTATCCAGCTCAAAATTTAATAATACACTATCAATAATATCTTTGTCAATTCCAAGTGATGCCAGTTTCTGCCTGATAGCTGAAAAAGACTGTTTTTTCACATTCAGCAAATACTCTGCCTTCATCTGCGCGAAAACCGCATCATCCACCAGGCCCAGTTCTTCCATTTTATCCACAGCATAACAGGCATTTTCAGGCTCAAACTTGCGCAGCAGTTTATCATACAGTTCTTTTTTTGAGTGCATACGGGAAGACAGTAGA
This sequence comes from uncultured Oscillospiraceae bacterium, assembly GCA_964649845.1. Classification (GTDB taxonomy): domain Bacteria; phylum Bacillota; class Clostridia; order Oscillospirales; family Ruminococcaceae; genus RGIG3102. The sequence goes on along the minus strand of CAZYSS010000017.1, from coordinate 582 downwards.
ATGTATGCTTTATCCACTGCTTTGGTATCCTGACTTTGCTTTGAAATACAAGCAAGCTCTTGCCGTGTAAAACAAGAGCCTATCTGTATATTGTTCTTATATAAGACAACATCATCCACTGAAAACAGGAATTCATCATCTGCAAAAAGGGCATTGAAGCCCTTTTTGGTACGGGTGATGTCTGTGATTTTAATATTATTCAACATCTATATCTATGTTTGCGCTTCTGCGTTTTGTAACAGGTTTTTCAGCAGGTGCTTCTTCCTCAGAGGCTGCGGCAGCTGTGCTGATAACTGTTTTGCCCGTTTTTTTCTTTTCAGGGGCAAGCGCATTCACACCTTTGTTTTTTGCTTCTTCTACTGCAGCAAATACTTTATCCTCAACTTCTTTTGCAAGGGCAGGGTTTGCCTTGAAGTATTCTTTTGCATTGTCACGGCCCTGACCAAGACGGATATCACCATAGCTGAACCATGCACCGGATTTATTTACGATGCCAAGTTTAACTGCGATGTCAACCATTTCACCCATTTTGGATATGCCCTGGCCGAACATAATATCAAATTCTGCTTCTTTAAATGGTGG
>CAZYSS010000016.1:12182-26235 GCA_964649845.1 uncultured Oscillospiraceae bacterium | reverse complement strand
GAAATCTAATCGAAGTTGGAACACCTGTATAATTTAGTTCTGTAAATTCCAATTTGTCGAACAAATAAAAAAACGGCGATGTTTCATCACGAAACATCGCCGTTACTTTTTTAATTGAAAATAGCCAGATAATAGTCAAACAGGCCGAATACCATTGATGCACCCACGGCAATCAGCATAGCGCCGCCGATGTATTTGATTTTTTCGCTGTGCTTTTTCAGAAAGCCTGTTACACCTTTCAGCTTTTCATACAGCAGTGCAAATATGATAAACGGCACGCCCAATCCCAGACCGAAGCAGGCCAACAGAACCATACCCTGCAGCACTGTTTCCTGTACACTGGCCAGAGCCAGTGCGCTGCCCAGAAAAGCCCCCAGACAAGGTGTCCAGCCAAAAGAGTAGCTGATGCCGAACAGGAAATTTCCCATCAGGCCGCTTTTGCCTTTTTTCATACCGCTGCCGCCAAAGTTCAGCTGAATGAAATCAAGATATACAAACCCGAAAAATACCAGTATAACACCTGCTAGCTTCACAAGGAATTTTTTGTACAGTGACATAAACCTGCCCAGAGAAAAAGCGGTGGCGCCCATCAGGGTAAAGGCTGTTGTGAAACCCAACACAAAGAAAAGTGTATTTATAAATCTTCTGCCGGCTGACTGTTTTTCATCAGCAGAAATATATGCCAGAAAGATTGGCAGCATAGGCAGTATACACGGGGATACAAATGCAAATATCCCCTCTGCGAAAGTAAACAAATATTGCATAATACTCCTTTTGTACGATGATAATTGGCAGAGTTGCTGTCGGTTGTCAGGGAAATAAGGAATTATATTCCTATTTTCCCAGCATTGCATCAACTACCGCTTTAACATCATCATAGTTTGTCAGTCCGATTGTGGCATCATACAGATTACCCTCGGCATCAATATATATAGTTGTAGGGAAACTGCTTATACCAAAGACATAGCATCCATAGCCCAATGAGTCAAAATATGATGTTATGTTGTGGTATTCGTTTTCTTCCAGAAATGTCTGCACAGCTTCCACTGTTTCGTCTGCACCATTTGGCACGTCAAGGAAAATAAAGTTTACATCCTCACCGTATTCCCCGGCCAGCTTGTTGAAATCACTCATTTCCACAACACACCAGGGACACCAGGTACCCCAGAAATTGATTACAACAGGTTTACCCTTAAAATCTTCAAAATTAACTGTATTACCCTCTGCATCTGTGAACTGGAAATCAGGTACAGCTATTTTGCCGTCCTGCTGCAGTCTGCCTGTGGCAATAGTATCTTTTCCTCTGTTCTGAAGGTATGGCAGCACCAGTCCGCTGACAATGGATACCACCATCAGCAGCCCTACTGTGAATAATGCTATTTTCTGCTTCTTTTTATTCATAAATCTCTCTCCCTTTTTGTTTGTGTTTTTATTTTACACTGATGTGCAAAATTTTTAAGTGAGTATGTCACATTTTTTCATTTATTTATAACAGGTCATTGTGATATAATGACACTGAAAATCAATATCATACTGTTTATTGTAACATATTTTACGTCACATTCAAGAAGGAGTAAAAATATGAATTTATATGATTGCCATCTCCACTCATCCCTTTCCTTTGACAGCCAGGAGGATATGGAGAATTACGTAAAGATAGCCAAAGCAAAAGGCGATAAATACTTTATCACCACCGAGCATATGGACCTTGAAAGCAATTTCAACAACCGTAAGGATATTGTTGCAGATTTTGAACTGCAGCAGAAAATCATAAAGGACCTGTCAGAAAAATATGATATGCAGGTGCTTTTTGGCATAGAGGTGGGCTGGAGAGAAGATATACATACCAGAAATCTGGAAATTGTGCAGGAATACCCTTTTGATATGGTTATTATGTCTGTCCACGAAAGCCTGGAGTATGACGTGGCTTTTCCGGATTTCAGCCGTGGCAGAACCACAGATGACTGCTATCGGGAATATCTGTCACTTATTTATCAGGCACTGCAGAGTTTTGATGATTTTGACACCCTGGGCCATATCGACTATGTGCTGCGCTACATAGGCCATACAGACCTGTCAAACCATAAAGCCATGCTGACAGATATATTTAACCTGCTGATAAAAAAAGGCAAGGCGCTGGAAGTGAACACCAAGATGATACATCAGCCACAGGCGATGGAAAGACTGGAATATATCATAAGCCTGTACACATCCCTGGGCGGAGACAGGGTAACCCTGGGTTCTGACGCACATCAGGTAACATATTATCAGAGCAGTTTCCCACAGGCCATAGAGGTGCTGAAAAAACACGGCATTGACAAAGTGTCAGTATACAAGGGCAGAAAAGAATATAAAATCTCCATTTAACAGACAAGATAAAACATTATTTTGTGTAGGAATTATACAAAAATAGGCAAGCTATACAGGCTGTTTTTGATATTTTTGTATAAAATTCTACTTGAAAAAATCTGTATAAATGGTAAGATAATATAGAGGTAGTATTTTTATTTCTGAAAAGGGGTATGGGATACTATTACAGCTGTTTGTTTTGCTTGCAAAACAGGCGGGAAAATATAAATAACAGGTCAAACCTGAAAAAAGTAAACGAAACGAGAGGAATTACTTATGAAAGAGTGTATTGCTATGCTTCTGGCAGGCGGCCAGGGCTCCCGACTCTACGCACTTACACAATCCACTGCAAAACCAGCGGTTTACTTTGGTGGTAAGTACAGAATTATCGACTTCCCACTGTCAAACTGTGTAAACAGCGGCATCGACACAGTTGGTGTTCTGACACAGTATCAGCCACTGGAACTGAATGAATATCTGGGCAATGGCCAGCCATGGGACCTTGACCGTCTGTACGGTGGTGTTCATGTTTTGCCACCATACCAGAAAGCAACAGGCAGTGACTGGTACAAAGGCACAGCCAATGCTATCTACCAGAACATCAAGTTTATCGAAAGATATGATCCTGAATATGTTCTTATTCTGTCCGGTGACCATATCTACAAAATGGACTATGAAAAAATGCTGGAACAGCATAAAGAAAAAGGCGCTGATATCACAATCGCCGTTCTGGATGTTCCATTGGAAGAAGCAAGCCGTTTTGGTATCATGACATGTAATGAAGAAGGTAGAATCGTTAAATTTACAGAAAAACCAAAGAACCCAGACTCAACTCTGGCTTCCATGGGTATTTACATCTTCACATGGGAAAAACTGAGAAAATACCTGATTGAAGACGAAGCTAACCCAGAATCAGAAAACGACTTTGGTAAAAACATCATCACATCCATGCTGGCTGATGATCAGCTGCTGTACGCATACAACTTTGAAGGTTACTGGAAAGACGTTGGTACAATTGACTCCCTGTGGGAATCCAATATGGACCTGCTTGACCCTAACGTTCCTTTCGATGTATGGGACAATTCCTGGAAAATCTACTCCAGAACACATAACGTTCCACCACAGTATGTTGGCCCACAGGCTGTAGTAGAAAACTCTATGGTATCTGAAGGCTGTGTGGTTGACGGTTATGTAGACTTCTCTGTACTGTTCCAGTCAGTTACAATTGAAGAAGGTGCAACAGTTCGTGACAGTATCGTTCTGCCAGGTTCTGTAATCAAAAAAGGCGCAAACATCCAGTATGCCATCATCGGTGAAAACTGTGTGGTTGAAGAAGGCGCAACAGTTGGTCAGCGTCCTGAAAATATGGAAGACATGGACAAATGGGGTATTGCTGTTCTTGGTAACGGCGTAACAGTTGGTGCTAAACTGTCTGTACCTGCAAAAGGCATGATCTATGAAGATGTTAAGGAGGCTGAATAATCATGACAAAAGGCGATAAAGTATTGGGTATTATCTTCCCAAATATGCACGATAATGCTATCGGCGAACTTACAAAACTGAGAACAATGGCCAGTGTTCCTTTTGGCGGCCGTTACAGACTGGTTGACTTTACTCTGTCTGAAATGGTAGCAGCTGGCATCGATGATATCGGTCTCATCGTAAAAAGAAACTATATGTCTCTTATGGACCACCTTGGTGCTGGCCGTGAATACGACCTGGCAAGAAAAATCGGCGGTCTGAAAGTGTTCCCTCCATTTGGTGACACAGGCGTTCAGGTTTACACAGGCAAACTGCAGGCTCTGGCAAATGTTGTTACTTACATAGAAAAAGTTGGCTGCGACACAGTTATCCTTGCAGACAGCGGTATCGTTTCTTCCATCAACTACAAAGATGTTCTGGAAAAACACGCAAAATCAGGTGCTGACATCACAGCTCTTTACGCAAAAGAAACTATCGACCCAGCTTCCAAAACAGACAACGTTGTGTTCAAAGTTGAAGAAGACGGTGTTATCAGTGCAGTTTATATGAACGATGATACAACAGAAGTTGTTTGCAATGGTATGTTCGTTTATGTTCTGTCCAAAGACCTGCTGCTGAAACTGGTTAAAGAAGGCGTAAAACAGGGCCTGACAAACTTTGAAGGCGATGTTCTGCAGAAAATCGTTGGCACACATAAAGTAGTTGGCTACGAATACACAGGCGTTCTCAAGAGAATCACAAGCCTGAAAGCTTACTTTGATGCTAACCTTGACCTTATCAACAGAGAAACAATGAAAGGTCTGTTTGCTGAACACCCAGTATATACAAAAATCCGTGACGACGCTCCTGTAAGATATGCTATCGGCAGTGAAGTTAAAGAAGTTATCTGTGCAGACGGCTGCTACATTGAAGGTTATGTAGAAAACAGCGTGCTGTTCCGTGGCGTTAAAATCGGTAAAGGTGCTATCGTTAGAAACTGCGTTCTTATGCAGGATACAGTTGTTGAAGACGGCGTAGTGCTTGAAAACGTTATTTGTGATAAAGATGTTGTTATCACAAAAGATAAGAAATTAATCGGCGACGAAAGCCTTCCGGTTTTCGTAGAAAAAGCTGCCAAAGTGTAAGGAGGCAACTGATTTGAAAGTTTTATTCTGCTCCAGTGAAGTAGTACCTTTCGCTGCCAGCGGCGGTCTGGGTGATGTTGCAGGTTCCCTGCCAAAAGCCCTCAACGTTCTGGGTAACGATGTAAGGGTTATTCTTCCACTTTATGGCAAAACTAAAGAAAAATACGGCGAAGATATGAAGTTTGTTGACAGCTTCAATGTTTCCCTGGGCTGGAGAAACCAGTACTGTGGTCTTTTCACAATGGAAAAGAACGGTGTTACATATTATCTGATTGACAACGAATATTACTTCAACCGTCCAAATCTTTACGGTTACGGCGATGATGGCGAACGTTTTGCTTTCTATTCCAAAGCAATTCTGGAAAGCCTGCTTCACCTTGACTTTGACCCTGAAATCATTCATGCAAATGACTGGCAGTCTGCTCTGGTTACTCTGTATATCAACGTTTACTATCGTCATATCCAGAAATTCCAGAAGATTAAAACAATTTTCACAATTCACAATATCGCATATCAGGGCCAGTACGGCTACAATATGATTGCTGATACACTTGGCCTGCCAAAAGAATGGGCACACCATGCTGAATACAACGGCGATACAAACTTTATGAAAGCTGCTATCGAAAATGCTGACAAAGTTACTACTGTATCCCCGACTTACGCACAGGAAATACTGGACCCATGGTTTGCACACGGTCTGGACCCAATCCTGCGTGAAAAACAGCATAAACTGTGGGGTATCCTCAACGGTATCGACTACGAATCCTACAACCCAAAAACAGACAAAATCATTGTTAAAAACTTCCATAAAGATGCTTTTATCAAAAATAAAGCTGTATGTAAGAAAGAACTGCGTTCTCTCTTCAATCTTGAAGAAGACGACAGCCCAATCATTTCAATGGTTACACGTCTGGTAGGTCATAAAGGTGTGGACATTATCGTTCAGGCTATGCAGGGCCTTATTGACCGCGGCTATCAGGTAGTTGTTCTTGGTACAGGTGAAAGCCAGTACGAAGAATTCTTCAAAGACCTGGCTGCAAAATATCCTGGCAGAGTAGGCGTTGAAATTGCATTTATCCCTGCTCTCTCCAGAAAAATCTATGCAGGTTCTGATATGTTCCTTATGCCAAGTAAATCCGAACCTTGTGGGCTGTCACAGATGATTGCCCTGCGTTACGGCACAATTCCGATTGTACGTGAAACAGGCGGTCTGAAAGACTCTGTAAAAGACTCACAGGATGGCGTAGGCAACGGCTTCACATTTGCAAATTACTCCGCTGATGAACTGTATAACTGCTGTATGCGCGCATACGAAGGTTATCAGGACAAAAAAGGCTGGAAAGTGCTTGTTAAACGCGCTATGGAAACTGACTGCAGCTGGAAAAACAGCGCACAGGAATATATGCGTATGTACGAAGCAACACTTGCTCTGTGGTAATATAATTAAATCAGAGAGGCGTCTTGTGACGCCTCTTTTTGTTGTATGGGAATAAATGTGCCATATACCTTGCTTGCGTAGGGGCGGACGCCCCGACCGCCCACGCCGTTCAAAACAAAAGTATTATTGTATTCAGGATAGCAATATTTTCATCTGGTGCAAAATAAACGGGCGAACAATGTTCGCCCCTACGGTGTGTTTTTCTCCATAAGCCATATAGGGGCGAGGTTTCATCCCCGCCCGACAAGTATATACCATATAATTGTTTTGTCATTCCGAGCAACTTGTTGCGAAGAATCCCATATACTCCCTGACAGGAGAGAAATATCTGCCCAGTCACTTATAAACGGCTGTTGAACCGGATTTACCATGATTCTACTGTCATTCGGTTGCATTTTTTGTGTTTTCGCCCTACAATTAAAGCAGAAAACGAGGTGTAATTATGTTCAGTATTGATAAATCGCGGTTTGGGGCATTTGTCAGCAGTTTGCGAAAAGAAAAAGGCATAACACAGAAAGAATTGGCGGACAAGCTGTATGTATCAGACAAAGCTGTGTCAAAATGGGAAACGGGCCGGAGTATACCAGATGTTGCCCTGCTTATGCCGCTGGCTGAAATACTTGGTGTCACAGTGACGGAACTGCTGGAATGTCACCGTATTGATAATCCGCAGCCGCTTCCTGCAGAAGCTGTGGAAACGATAGTAAAAAAAGCAGTTACCTATCAGGAGTTTGAAACAGAAAAGGGAAAACTGAATAAAAAATGGCTGGTGCCATATTGTATATGTGCATTGTTGTCAATAGGGCAGCTTATCTGTATCAGATATTTTTTTGCGATTAATTCACCAATATATGCCAGCATACAGACAGTGGTTGTACTTTCATCAGTGCTGGGTGGGTATTTCTGCCTTTTTGCAAAGGACAGACTGCCCGATTACTATGACGAAAATAAAATCAGTTTTTATTCCGATGGACCTTTCAGAATGAATGTTCTTGGGGTACACTTTAATAATCACAACTGGCACCATATAATTCATTATATCCGTTTATGGACATTAATATCAATGGCGATGTATGTTTTGATAAGCGTTTTTTCAATCAGCATTTTTATTTATCTGGGTAATGTGATAGGTCTGTATATACCGGAGGTAGCACTTGCCTCTGTTTCTACACTTGTGATTCTGGTATTCAGTCTTGTAATCCCGGTTTATTTTATCGGCAAAAAATATGAATAATTTCTGCAACTCTGTACGCTGTACAGAGTTGTCCTTTTTTATAATTGTGGTAAAATATAACTATAAAACTACGAAAGGCTTTATATTATGGCTAAAAAAACACCACGTACCTGTCAGCTGATTACACCTTTTGAATCAGACAATGCACTTTCCTGGCAGGAATACCCACGCCCGCAACTGAAACGCGACAGTTATATTTCCTTTTGTGGCAAATGGCAGCTGTCTGTACTGAAAGGCGACCGGACCACACCTCTTGGTGATATTATTGTCCCATATCCGCCAGAAAGCAGAATTTCAGGCATAGACCGCCGGCTTGCCGATGATGAAAAATATATATACAGGAAAACTTTTGATATTCCGCAGGATTTTATAAATAATAAAACCCTGTTGCATTTTGGCGCAGTGGACCAGATTGCACAGGTGTGGCTGAATGATGTGTATATTGGTGAACATACAGGGGGTTATCTGCCTTTTACTTTTGATGTTACATCTGCTGTAAAAGCAGGCGAAAATACCATCACAGTACAGATTACAGACCAGCTGGACATAGACCTGGCTTTCGGCAAACAGCGCAAAGACCGAGGTGGTATGTGGTATACACCGGTCAGCGGTATATGGCAGCCTGTATGGATGGAAAGTGTGCCGGAAAATCATATTGAAAATATCCGTCTCACACCATCACTGACAGATATTACCATTGAAGTTGCAGGTGGAGCAGCGGAAAAAACAGTTATAATCAGCACAGAAAACGGATATGTAAGCCATATTTTCACAGGGAGCAAAGCTGTGATAAAAATAGACAATCCACAGCATTGGTCACCTGAAAACCCGTATCTGTACAATTTTGAACTTATCAGCGGTAAAGACAGGGTACAGTCCTATTTTGCACTGCGCACTATCACTATAGAAAAGGTGAAAGGGCAGAGCTATATCTGCCTCAACGGCAAGCCTTATTTCTTCCACGGCCTGCTGGACCAGGGTTACTGGGCAGACGGCATCTACACACCTGCCACACCACAGGGCTTTGTGTGGGACATTGTGAATATGAAAAAATTGGGTTTCAATATGCTACGCAAGCATATCAAAACAGAGTCTGACCTGTTCTATTATTACTGTGACAAATATGGTATGGCTGTTTTTCAGGATATGATGAATTCAGGCAAGTACAATTATATTATCGATACTGTGTTGCCTACCATCGGTATGAAAAAAGGTGTAACTCATACACCATCTGCGAAACGAAAGGAATTCTTTGAAAGAGAAAGCCGTATTATTGCAGACCTGCTGTACAATCATCCGTCAGTGGTATATTACACTATTTTCAATGAAGGCTGGGGCCAGTACGATGCAGACAGGATTTATGTAGAGCTGAAAGCCTATGACCCTACCCGCATATGGGATGCCACATCCGGCTGGTTTATTGAAAAAGACAGCGATGTGGATAGCCATCATATCTATTTCCGTAGAATAAAAATGAAAGCCAGACGGGCAAGACCATTGGTGCTGTCTGAATTCGGTGGGTATTCATATAAAGTTGAGGGCCATTCATTTAATCTGGATGAAGAATATGGCTATAAAAAATTCAAATCAGCACGGGATCTGACAAAAGGCTTGTGTGATATGTATTATAACGATATTGTGCCTGCCATTGAAAACGGTCTGAATGCCGCTGTGCTTACACAGGTCAGCGATGTGGAGGACGAAACCAACGGCATTGTAACCTATGACAGACAGGTGATAAAAACTGAGGAAAAGGCAATGCAGGATATGGCGGCTGCCCTGTTCAATGCATTTGAAAACAGGATAAAAAACATATAAACAACAGAAAGCAGGGGGGATACCCCTGCTTTCTGTTATGTAATTATTAAAACTCTTTTATTCCGCATTCTTCCAGGATTTCTGCTACCCACACTGCAACTTTTGCCACAACGTCTGTGCATTTGTCATCGTGACCACCATCTGCTAGGAATCGCTGCATATCTTCAGGGTCATACATTCTGTAACTTTTGCCCATAATTCTGTACTGAATATCTCTGCACAGCACGCTGCCGTATTCTGCCATAAATCTGTCATACAGTTTGCGGCAAGGTACAGCTGTGTCTGCCACTGCCTGTTTATCATCCATATTTTCAGGACTGCGGCCTGTTACGGAAGAAATAGCCATCAGCGCACCGCTGAAAGCACCGCAGCTGTTGCCGCTGCGTATGCCGCCTGCCATCAAACCTGTAGCTGCCTTGATTACAGCAGGGTCAATATCCAGGTAAGGCTGCAGGGCACACAGTGTGCACTGTGCACAACCGCCGTATTTTGCTTCATGTTCAAAACCGCTTTTGTAAATCAGTTCTTTTATTTTGTTTTCCATAATATGAATGCACTCCTGAATAATATATTAACTGTATTATATATCATATATATAAAATAATCAAACAAAAAGGCTGTGGAATGTTCCACAGCCCTTAATATCAGTCAATCATCTTTTTCCAGTTTTTCAGCAGTTTTGATGGCGTCTTTCAGTTTATCCAGGTTTTCCCCAACTTTTACATAGATGTCATAATCATTTGCGCCTTCATCACTTATTTCAACATAGTCGTCACCATAGCCGCCCAGTTCAATCATATAACCATGGCTGCCTGCTGCCTGTGTCAGACCAGGATAGGCATCATTACCGCTGATTGCAGGAATGTCAAATGCTATATAATAGCTGGTCTTGTTTGAAGCCATTACAGCTGTTGTAACCATAAATTTTTCCAGTTTGCCATCGTCATCGTATTCATACAGAACAGCTTTGCCGTCAGCATTCAGAGTGAAGAACATATATTCTCCGTCATCATTTACCCAGTAACCATCCATATCTTTCCACATAGCCAGTACTGTAGGGTAGTTAGGGTCCTCTTCATCAACTGGGTCTGCGTTTGGTGTAACTGTAGGTGTAGGGGTAGGTTCTACGTTGCTTTCTGAATTATTCCGCTCCACACAACCTGTGAAGAAAGACATTGCCAAAACCATAGCGATAATAACACTTAATAATTTTTTCATGTATCCTCCTGTGACAGTTATATAAAGTAAAGAACATTAATTTCGAATATTGTCTTTTGCTGTCAATTTAATTATATTTTCAAATTATGTTGAAAAAATGAAATAATTTCAAATAAATTGTGTTAATGTGTAAAATGGATTTTACATTGGGCAAATCAGGATTCTTTTACATATTTGCCGCTGATGTGTTCCGGAGTAAGCGCCAGCAGGATTGTTCTGTGGAGGTGATTTGTGATTTCGTCATCTATGTAATCCTGGCTCACACCGAACTTGTGGCACAGCTTTGTTGTAATTTCCACCACTCTGTCCTTGTCTTCCACAACGGCCATTCTGCCGAAAACTACAACGCTTTTTACATTGTAAAACCATTCACCTTCGTTTTTATAGCCCTGATTGTACACAGCAAGGGAAACCTTGTCGTGTTTCTTTATGGCATCATTTCTGTGGCTGGACTGTGTGCCTACGTGAAAATAGATTTTGCCGCTTTCTTCATCGTAGAAATGATTGATTGGTGCGCCGTATGGGTAATCATCGTCACCCAGCACGCTTAAAACACCTCTTGTTTCACTTTTCAGCAGTTCAATGCATTCTTCCATTGGCATCCGCTGTTTGATTCTTACTAATTCTCTGAACATAATCTGTACCTCATATTACACATTGATTTAAATTTATTTATATTTCCCTGTCCATATCCCTGTACTGCACTGCTTCAAGGATATGCATTTCATTTATCATCTGCTGGCCGTCAAGGTCTGCAATTGTTCTTGCCACTTTCAGCACTTTGTCATAGCTTCTGGCAGACAGATTCATATTGTCAAACACTTTTTTCAGTATCCGTGTGCCTTTTGGTGTCACCTTGCAATATTTGGCCATATATTTGGATGGTATATTACTGTTGGTGTCAAAATCCAGACCTTTGTATCTTTCTGCCTGTATTTTTCTTGCTGCCAGCACTCTCTGCCGTATTTCGGCACTGGTTTCCGCCTGTTCCGTATTGGTCAGATCTTCCCAGTTCACATCTTCCAGATGTACGTGCAGGTCAATCCTGTCCATCATCGGGCCGCTTATCCTGTTCATATACTGTTGTCTGCGTGTGTCAGAACAGGTGCAAGTGTGATTTTCTGTGCCATAATAGCCGCAGGGGCAGGGGTTCATAGCCGCCACCAGCATAATATTGCTTGGATAAGTCTGTGTATAGCTTACACGGCTGATTGTAACCACATTGTCCTCCAGCGGTGCGCGCAAGGATTCCAGAACATCCTTGTGGAACTGTGGAAATTCGTCCAGAAACAGTACACCGTTGTTTGCCAGGGAGATTTCTCCCGGTCTTGCACTTGTGCCGCCGCCTGTCAGTGCAGGGGCGGATACAGTGTGGTGCGGACTGCGGAAAGGTCTTTTTGTAATCAGGCCGCCGTTTTTTGCTATCAGACCGCTGATGGAATACAGCTTGGTGGTCTGTATGGCTTCTTCTCTGGTCAGCGGTGGCAGAATGGACGGCATTCTCTTTGCCAGCATACTTTTGCCACTGCCCGGCGGGCCCACCATTAAAATATTGTGCCCTCCGGCTGCGGCAATTTCCAATGCCCTTTTTGCTTCTTCCTGTCCTTTTACATCGGCAAAATCCAGAAATTCTTCCTCGATTTCAACAGGCTGGTAAATGTGCTCTTTCAGCACAGTTTCGCCTTTTAAAAAACCTATCAGCTGAGATATGTGTTCAACACCGAATATGCTTATTCCGTCCACAACGGCCGCTTCATTGGCGTTTTCTGCAGCTACAAAAAAGTGGGTGAACCCATCTTCCTTTGCTTTGATAGCCATTGGCAGCACTCCGGGAACACTGCGCAGTGTGCCATCCAGGGAAAGCTGACCGGCAAAGGCATATTTTTCGTTCACAGGGTCTATGTCACCTTTGGCAGACAGAATTCCCAGCAGCACAGGCAAATCATAAACTGCCCCTGTTTTCTTTATGTCAGAAGGGGCCAGATTTACCGTTATCCTGCTTGACGGATATGATATGTGATTGTTCTTTATAGCGCTGCGCACGCGCTCTTTGGCTTCTTTTACAGCATTGTCAGGCAGACCTACAATATCAAATGCAGGCAGACCGCCGGATATGTGTGTTTCCACTGTCACCACATAGCCGTCAATGCCCAGTACACCAAAACTGTATAATTTGCTGAACATAATATCACCTCCAGTTTATCATACAATAAATGTGTTGTTTATGCAAGAAAATACCATTTTGGCGGTAGCAATAAGTGTGTTATAGTCATTTTAACCAATAAAAATATGTATTTTTATTAGTAAAAATAATTGATAGAAAAGCTTGAATATGGTATTCTTAAAGTGTATATTTGCGTTTGAAAACACTATTTTTCATACGCTGTATTAAGTGTGTAAAAATTTTAATAAATGGAGGCATATTATCATGTACATCAAAGAATACGAACGCTGGTGCGAAGCTGTTGGCGAAGATTACCTTCTGGCTGAACTGGGCGAAATCAAAGGCAATGACGAAGCAATCAAAGAAAGATTTTTGCTTAATCTTGAATTTGGTACAGCCGGTCTCCGTGGCGTTCTTGGCGCAGGCACAAACAGAATGAATATCTACACAGTTGGTAAAGCTACTCAGGGTCTTGCCAACTTCCTGAAAAGCGAAAAAGAAAATCCGGTTGTAACAATTTCTTACGACTCCCGTATCCGTTCCGATGAATTTGCAAAGGTTGCAGCACAGATTCTGGCTGCCAACGGCGTAAAAGTTTATCTTTACGATGCACTGGCACCTGTACCAATGCTTTCATTTGCTACAAGAGCACATAACTCTGATGCAGGTATCATGATCACAGCATCCCACAACCCTGCAAAATACAACGGCTACAAAGTTTACGGCCCGGATGGCTGCCAGATGACAAGTGAATCTGCAGACAAAGTTCTGGCTGAAATCAACAACCTGGATATCTTTGCTGACATCAAAAAAGCTGATTTTGATACAGCTATGGCAGAAGGCAAAATTGAATATGTATCACAGGAAGTTAAAGATGCATACTACAATTGGTGTCTTAACCAGATGATGAGAAAAGACATCTTTGTGAAAGAACCAATGAAGATGGTTTACACACCGCTGAACGGTTCAGGTCTTGTTCCTGTTACAACAGTTCTGGCAAAAGCAGGTCTGAAAGATATTACTATTGTTGAAGAACAGCGTCTGCCAGACGGCAACTTCCCAACCTGCCCATATCCAAACCCAGAAATCAGAGAAGCTATGCAGCTGGGTCTGAACAGAGTAAAGGAACTGGACGGTGACGTTCTTATCGCCACTGACCCAGACGCTGACCGCGTAGGTATCGCAGTTAAAGAAAACGATGAATACGTTCTGCTTACAGGCAACCA
>CAZYSS010000016.1:0-12172 GCA_964649845.1 uncultured Oscillospiraceae bacterium | reverse complement strand
GAACTGGGAACTCTGCCAGAAAACCCAATTATGGTTAAATCTATCGTTTCTTCCTCACTGGCTGATGCAGTTGCTGCTTCCCACGGTGTTGAAACAATCAACGTTCTGACAGGTTTCAAATACATCGGTACAGAAATCAAAAAACTGGAAGAAAAAGGCGAAGAAGAAAGATTTATCCTGGGCTTTGAAGAAAGCTATGGCTACCTTGTTGGTACAGCTGTACGTGACAAAGACGCTGTTGTTGCCACACTGCTTATCAGTGAAATGGCTGCTTACTACCGTTCAATCGGTTCTTCCATCAACAAAGCTCTGCAGGACATCTATGCAAAATTCGGCTACTACCTGAACAAAGTTGATTCCTACGAATTTGAAGGTCTGTCCGGTATGGACAAGATGAAAGACATTATGCAGGGTCTCCGTGATGAACCTCTGGCAAAACTTGGCTCACTGGCTGTTGTTGCAAGAGAAGACTACAAGACACTGGTACATAAAGATGAACTGACAGGCGAAGAATGGCATATCGACCTGCCAAACGCAAACATCCTTATCTACCTGCTTGAAGGCGGCCATCAGGTTATCGTTCGTCCATCAGGCACAGAACCAAAAATCAAGGTTTACTACTCAATCAAAGGTAAAGACCTTGAAGAAGCTACAGCTATCAAAGCTGATATTGACACAGTTATCAAAGCTGTTCTCAAATAATTATCGTATTAATCGTATCGGGGCGATGTGAGCATCGCCCCATACGTTTGGGACAATATAAAAAAGTTTTATTTTACCATCAAAAAATGCTTGCATTTGGCGATATGTTGTGGTAAACTTTTAAAGGTAATTATGGAACGGTCGGGGACGGAAACCCCGCCAAAATGAAAATGAGGTGAACAAAATGAGAGAAGGCATCCATCCACATTACGAAGAAGCTACAATCACATGTGCTTGTGGTAACGTAATCAAAACAAGATCAACAAAGAAAAACATCTCTGTTGACGTATGTTCAAAATGCCACCCATTCTACACAGGTAAACAGAAAATTGTAGATGCAGGCGGTCGTGTTGACAGATTCAAGAAGAAATTTGGTATTGTTGACTAATTATAACTGTAAAATTCAAGGGCGGTACTTGTACCGCCCTGTTTTTTTTGTTAATATAAAATATAACGCCTCCCTTGTTAAAGGGAGGGGGACCGCGTGCGGTGGAGGGATTCACTGCAGTAATTATATTATTATCAAGGAGTCTATATGGCAGACTACAAAACCGTTGGCGCCCCAAGCCACGATACCATATATGAAAAGAAAAGTGAATTTATAGGATATATTTCCCACGCAAAAACAGAGGCAGATGCCCAGAGCTTTCTTGCGTCCATAAGAAAAAAGCATTATGATGCACGCCATGCCTGCTATGCTTATATCATAAAAGATGAAAAAATAGAGCGCCAGTCTGATGACGGCGAACCGCAGAAAACGGCAGGTATGCCTATTCTGGAGGTGCTGCGCCACTCCGGTCTGGAAGATGTTATCATTGTGGTGGTGCGCTATTTTGGCGGCACATTGCTGGGCACAGGCGGCCTTGTGCGCGCTTATACACAGGCGGCACAGCGGGCGGTAGCCAGCGCGGAAATACTGTCCTACAGTCTGTGTGTGGACCTGTCCATAGAGGTGGATTATCCCCTGTATGACAGGTTGATGAACATATGTTCCAACAACGGTGCAAAAGTTATGGACACACAGTATACCGATAAAGTGTTTGTAAAGGTGCGTATGGTCAGCGGCACACAGGATAATCTTGTGAACGAAATAGAAATACTTACCAAAGGCCGAAAACCGGATGTAAGCGAAGAAATATATGATATATTTTAAAAAACAGCAGGGCAACCTGCAATGTCGTTAAGATAAGAGAATGTCATTCCGAGTGAAACGAGGAATCTCAAAAATACTTAATTCGTATTTAATGAGATTCTTCGGCTTTAAGCCTCAGAATGACATTTTGATTTTATTTGTTAAGTTGCTGTTTTATAAAATTGTTTAACTTAATGACATTAGGTTGCCCTGCTATTTGTGGAATTATACTGTAGTAACAAAAGAGAGATAATTAAATCTTATCTAAGTAAACTGTTATACGGGAATTAAGGGCGTTTGTTCCATTATCAATAGACAATGTGTAGTACGCTGCTCCTTGAGATATACGGAAACACATATTATCAGTCCATGATTCTGAATAAAGACTTTCCTGAGGAAGGTTTACGAAAACAAGTTTTCCCATAATTCTTGTACATTCGTAATTATTTAAGTTAAAATCTTCAGGAATATCATCTTCACCGGCTTCATCAAACTCGTATATAATCAAATCCCCGGTTGTTATATTCTTCAATTCAATAGCTACATCTTCAAAACAATGGTATCTTTCGCTTCCTGCGCCCAGTTGATAATATGTAGTTGTTTCTGTAGAAATAACTTCGTCAAAAGCATTCTTTTCAACTGTTTCTATGGAGTATGAATATGTTTTTATATATTCTTTCCAGTTATCTGTAGTAAGTTCAACAATTTCTAAAATATCCGGCAGTTTTTTTATATTTATATGAGGAACACCATCCTTATAGAGTATTAACGAATCTTTTGATTCCCCACCACAAGCAACTAAAGACAGGCACATAACTACCGCCAGAAGCAGTGAAATTATTTTCTTCATTATATTTTTCCTCCGTTTATTCTGTAATTCATTAATGCATATCATTTGCAATAACGCCTGTTTTGAAAAACAACTATAACAATTATATATATATATATATAATGTCAATGGTTTTAGTGGAATTTATACAAAAATTTTTATACTTGGGGACGATGTGGGTATATGTACCACAAATGGGTATCGTGCCCAAGTGATTGTGGTGCACGTTCTTATGACATCTAGACCACAAATTTATAATGATAAATATTTTTTTCACAAATAAAAAGGTTTTTTTGATTTTATCTGGTATATGTATTTATGAAGGGGGGATTTTTATGGAAAATGTAAGAGAACGTCTGCTTATGGCAGAAAAAGCAAACCTTTCTCCATATGCTCAATTGGCTGCCGATACAAAAGGCAGAAAAAGACCGGAGGAAGAATGTACCCTGCGCACCTGCTACCAGAAAGACAGGGATAAAATTCTTCACAGCAAAAGCTTCCGCCGTCTGAAACAGAAAACCCAGGTTTTCATATCCCCGGAAGGCGACCATTACCGCACACGCCTTACGCACACTCTGGAAGTTACCCAGATTGCCCGCACAATCGCCCGTGCCCTCCGTCTTAACGAAGACCTGACCGAGGCTATCGGTATGGGGCATGACCTGGGGCACACACCGTTCGGTCATGCAGGTGAAAGAGCGCTGAATGCCCTTAACCCCAATGGCTTCACCCATTTTGAACAGGGTGCCCGTGTGGTGGAATACCTGGAAAGAAATCTGAAAGGACTTAACCTTACTGCAGAGGTGGTGGACGGTATTCTCAACCATACAAGAGGTGAGTGGCCATCCACACAGGAGGGCATTATTGTCCGCTATGCAGACAGAATTGCATATATCAACCACGATATAGAGGATGCAATCACCGCAGGTATCCTTACAGAAAATGACCTGCCACAGGATTGTACAGATTTTCTGGGTCATTCCAAAAGCGAGAGAATTACATCACTTATCACTTCGCTGGTGGAAAATTCCGGTGCAGAGATAAAAATGGATGAGGAAACCTATAAGTACTATGATAAACTGCATAAATTTATGTACCGGAATGTTTACACAAAATCTGCTGCAAAAATTGAGGAGAAAAAAGTAGACAAGCTGATAGAGGAACTGTACAAGTATTATTATGCAAATCCTGATAAAATGCCTGAAATGTATCGTGTAATAGCACAGCAGGAAGGTATGGACAGGGCGGTTACCGACTATATCCAGGGTATGAGCGATGATTTCGCCTCCAACACATTTGAAAATATTTTTATTCCAAAAGCGTGGCAAATCAAATAATTTTGTGATATAATAATAAATTACCACAGAAATTATACATTTTTATGATAAATTGGTATCAGTAATGAAAAATACAGTAAAGGAGGGTGCTTATGGCGATACCTGCCACCTATATTCAGGAGCTTGTGGCCAGAAATGACATTTATGATACAGTCAGCCGCTATGTATCGCTGCAGCGCGCAGGCCGTCTGTACAAAGGTCTGTGTCCGTTCCATTCAGAACGCAGCCCGTCCTTTATGGTTTATCCAGAAACCCAGAGCTATTACTGCTTTGGCTGTGGCGCAGGGGGCGATGTGATTAAATTCACAATGGAGATGAACTCCCTGTCCTACATAGAGGCTGTGCGCTATCTTGCACAGCGGTGCGGAATGCCTATGCCGGACGAAGATGACGGCCAGGCAAAGCTGAAAGCCAGAATATTGCAGATGAACAAACTGGCTGCCAGATTTTTCTATGATAATCTGAACAGTGACGCAGGCAGAAATGCCAGAAAATATCTGCGTGACAGGCAACTGTCAGACAAGACAATAGTAAATTTTGGCCTTGGGTATGCAGCGGCAGAATGGCAGGGCCTTACCAACTATCTGCGAAGCAAAGGCTTTACAGACGATGAAATGGTGCGTGGTTACCTTGCGGCAAGAAATAAAAACGGTAACCTGTATGATATTTTCCGTGACAGGGTAATGTTTCCTATTATAGACCTTCGCGGCAATGTAATTGCTTTTGGCGGCAGACGAATGGGGGAAGAAGGCGGCCCGAAATATCTGAACAGCGGCGACACACCGGTGTTCAAAAAGAGCAACGGTCTGTTTGCCCTCAATCTGGCAAAAAAATCCGGCAAGGATTCATTTATCCTTGCAGAGGGTTATATGGATGTTATTGCACTGCATCAGGCAGGCTTTACAAATGCCGTAGCCACACTGGGCACAGCGCTTACCAGCCAGCAAGCAAAGCTGATAGGCGATTATGCTAAAAAGGTAATCATTTCCTATGACTCTGACGAAGCCGGCCAGAAAGCCACACGCAGGGCCATGGAAATATTTGAAAAAGAGGATGTAACCGTTCAGGTGCTTCAGATGACAGGGGCAAAAGACCCGGACGAATACATAAAAAAATTCGGTGCACAGCGTTTTGAAATGTTGCTGGAGGGTGCCAACAGTGCCCTGGATTTCAATCTGCTGAAACTGAAAAGCCGGTATGATATATCCATACCGGAACAGAGGGTGGAATATCTTACCAAAGCCTGTGATATTCTGGCAGCCCTGAACAACCCTATACAGCAGGATGTTTACTGCAGCCGTCTGGCAAACGAAACAGCTACGGACAAAGCGTCTATCAAACTGCAGCTGGAAAGGGCGAGAAACAAAAATCGCAGACAGCAGAACTACAAAAAAGAAAAAGAACTGCTGCGTCAGGGAGTGGGGCGGCAGATAAAGGTTGATTACCGTCAGAAAGGCAACACAATGCCAAAGGCCTTTGCACAGCAGCAGATTATCTGTGCACTGGTAAGGGACAACAGCCTTTACAGCCAGGTCAGAGACAGGCTTACACCGGAAAATTTTACAGACGGCGATATGAGACGGGCTTATACAGCTTTTGTAAATCTCATGGAGCGGCAGGTGGCTGTGGATTATGCCACATTGTCCTATCATATGCCGGAAGATTCAGCCAAAGTGCTGGCTGGCATATTCGCCAGAAATGCCGATATAATAATTACCGGCAAGGATGTGCAGATGCATATCGAAAATTTACTTACAGCAAAACTTTCTCAGAGCGAAGCCAGTGAGAAATCGGTGGATGAAATCGCCCGGAGAATCAAAGCTTTGAAAGAGAAAAAGAAATAACAGGAGTTACACTATGAGCGCAAAAGAAAAGAAAATCACCACATTGGCCGACCTTATTGAGCTGGGCAAGAAAAATGGCAAACTCACATCAAAGGATATTGGTCAGTTCCTGGAAACAATGGATTTTGATGTGGAACAGGTGGACAAGTTCTATGAAGGCCTTGAAGCAGCGGGCATCGATATTATCGACCTGGGCGAAGACGAGGAAGAAGTTTTAACTGAAAGCAACGTTGAAAAATTTGAAAAATCACTGGCAAGTGAAGGCGTTAGCGTCGATGACCCTGTTAAAGTTTATCTGAAAGAAATCGGTTCTTTCCCACTGCTTTCACTGGATGAAGAAATCGAACTGGCAGAAAGAATCCTGCAAGGTGACGAAAAAGCCAAAAAACGTCTGGCAGAAGCCAACCTGCGTCTGGTTGTTTCAATTGCAAAGAGATATGTAGGACGTGGCATGTTGTTCCTTGACCTTATTCAGGAAGGTAACCTTGGTTTGATAAAAGCCGTGGAGAAGTTTGACCATACAAAAGGCTTCAAGTTCTCCACATATGCCACATGGTGGATCCGTCAGGCTATCACAAGAGCCATTGCGGACCAGGCAAGAACAATCCGTATCCCTGTTCATATGGTGGAAACAATCAACAAGGTTAAAAAAGTTCAGTCCCAGCTGCTGCACAAAAACGGTCAGGAACCAAGCGTGGAAGACTTGGCAGCAGAATTGGATATGCCACAGGACAAAGTGCGTGAAATCCTGAAAGTTGCACAGGAACCAATCTCACTTGAAAGCCCTATCGGTGAAGAAGAAGACAGCCATCTGGGTGACTTTATCCCTGACTACGATGCACCTGTTCCTGAAGAAGCAGCTACACACACACTGCTGAAAGAACAGCTGAACGAAGTTCTGGCTACACTTACACCAAGAGAAGCAAAAGTTCTTTCTCTCCGTTTTGGTATTGAAGACGGCCGTCCAAGAACACTAGAAGAAGTTGGCAAGGAATTCAACGTTACACGTGAACGTATCAGACAGATTGAAGCAAAGGCCCTGCGCAAACTGCGTCACCCAAGCAGAAACAAAAAACTGAAAGATTTCCTTGACTAAAAAAATTGTTCGATAATAGAACAATTCCTTTGACTTTTGGTTTTACACAGAGTAAGATAAAAGTATAAACATTAACTATTCAGGAGCAGACTATGCATATTACACAGGAAACAGATTATGCCATAAGAATCGTTTACTGCCTGGCCAATGCAGATGGCAGACGAGATGCACGCAGCATCAGCGAAGAGATGGGCGTTACTCTGCGTTTTTCCCTTAAAATTCTGCACAAGCTGGTGCAGAACGGCATCGTAAAATCCTACAAAGGCTCCAAAGGCGGCTACGAACTGGCTCGCCCTGCAGCCGAAATAAATATGAAACAGGTTATAGAAGCTATTGAAGGTACTTTCTCTCTGGCAAAATGCGTAACCCAGCCGGGTTATGAATGTGCATGGAAAACACCTGGTGTGTGTACATTCCGTATGGAATTCACCCGCATCAGCCAGTACATAAACGAAGAACTGGAAAAAGTAACCTTTGATAAACTGTGATTATTCATATTCAGTATTGACAAACCACCGCAGTGTATTCTGCGGTGGTTTTTTGCGACAATTTTTATATATAAATTTTACACTATTTACATATATTTATTTTAAATATATGTTATAATCAGCTTAAAGGAGTTGAACAGTATGAAAAAAATAATGGCGCTTATATTATCAGCTGTACTTGTTTTGGCTTTTACAGGCTGTGCACAGGAAGAAAAGGAACATGTCCCCAACGAATTTCCACTCTCTGAAGAAAAAATCGATCAGATACTGGCAGACAATGGACTGCCTTTTGAAGCAGGCGTCCAGACTGTATTAACTCATACAATTGTTGTAAATCCACAGAACCCTGAAACTAAAGTATTTGACAGCTACAGTCATATTTTGTATGTCAAAGACGAAAATCACTATGGACAGGCAGGAATACAGTTCATTTCTAATGATATAGGCAACAGTGTTTCATTTACATATGTGATTTCCATTCCGGGCACTATTCCTGCCACAAGATATAACCGGAATGAAAATGCAACAAAGCAGGCTGTTACAACTACCTGCGACCTTTATGGTGGCTTTGAAAACAAAGACAAGCTGGCGGACAAAATAGAAAAAGCAATAAAAAAAGATAAAGTACGCCGCTATGAAGACAGAATTGTATGGTATGAAAAATATGAAAACACTCACGTTCTTGTCAATTTTACAGAAATAGCAAACGGCACTGAAACCGAACTGAATTTCTATAATATAATGATTCAGGATGACAGCTTTTTCAAAACAGAACTGGAAAACAGTATAGCATCAGGTCAGATATGGGCCACAGAACTTTATAATGAAGTGTATGGATAAAGAGCAGCCGCAAGGCTGCTCTTTTATGTTAGTAGGGGACGGGCTTTCCGTCCTGTGTCATTCCGAGCGCAGTCGAGGAATCTTCGTCCCGTCACTTTATGCAGAGTAATAGTCTGATAATTATTATAGTGCAAAGCTCCGAAAATCGATGTATCTATCGCGTAGGGAACGGCATCCCTGACGTCCCGCAAGCGGACGGCCACAGGTAAGCGTAGCGACAGAAAAAGGAACGGTCAAGACCGTATTGGCTTGGCCGCATATCGTCAAAGCGGCCATTTGCACACAGTCGGTGCGCAAACGCACCGGACATGGCAAACCGCCACGGAACGGTCAAGACCGTTCCCTGCAGACTGTGGAAAGCACAACCCCGTAGGGGCGGCTATCAGCCGCCTGTTTTATGTCCGTTTAACTTATAATTTTCTACAAAAATGCACCAAAAAATTGTCAACCCCCAATTTCAATATTTTACAATTCCTATATTGACATTTTGACAGAATAAGGATATAATTCTACAATGCACAATAATGGCTACTTACGCCAATTTTGCGGATTTTTTATAAAACTTTGTTCAAAAAACAGAATTTTACACAAAAAAATCTGCTAATTGTACAAAGTTTTATTGGCATTGGCAATTAAATCTGTTTTTTTGCAAGTTTTTTGCAGTAATTCTGTGCAGAAAAGTTGTAAAAAGAGGTACAGAAATGAAAATTTTTGTATTTTGGTATGCCGAATTTATCTGCTGAAGTAATTCTGTTCAGCCGGTAAAGGAGGTGCACCGTTGCCTTTATACCTATTAGCAAATAATATTTATGAAGGAGATTAAGAACACATGGCGATTGTAAAACCTACCATGCTTGGCACAACCGAGCGTATGAACTTTGCCAAAATCAACGAAGTTCTGGAAATGCCAAACCTGCTTGAAGTTCAGAAGAACTCATACCAGTGGTTCATCGATGAAGGTATCAAAGAAGTATTCCGCGATACAGGTGCTATCGAAGACCACACAGGCACACTGGCGCTGGAATTTGTTGACTACCACATGGAAGAAAAAACAAAATATTCCGTTAAAGAATGTAAAGAACGTGACGTAACTTATGCTGCTCCTCTGAAAGTTACTATCCGTCTTCTGAACAAGGAAACAGGCGAAATCAAACAGCAGGAAAAATTCATGGGCGATTTCCCTAAAATGACTGAAAGCGGTACATTCATCATCAACGGTGCTGAACGTGCTATCGTTTCACAGCTTATCCGTTCTCCAGGTGCGTATTTCAAACTTGACCACGACAAAACAGGTAAAAAGCTGTACTCCGGTACAATTATTCCTAACCGTGGTGCATGGCTTGAATATGAAACAGACATCAACGACATTTTCTATGTTCGTATCGATAAAAACAGAAAACTTCCAGTGACAAGCTTCCTGCGCGCACTGGGCCTGTCCAGCGATGAACAGATCCGCGAAGTTTTCGGCGATGAAGAAATTATCGAAGCCACACTGGCAAAAGATACAACATCCAACACAGAAGAAGGTCTTCTTGAAACATACAGAAAACTGCGTCCGGGCGAACCACCAACAGTTGAAAACTCCCAGACACATATCAACAATCTGTTCTTTGACCCAAGAAGATATGACCTCTCCCGTTTTGGTCGTTACAAATTCAACAAAAAACTTTCAATTTCCAACAGAATTGCAGGCGAATACGCTGCTGAAATGGTTATCTCTCCACTGACAGGTGAAATCCTGTGTGAAGAAGGCGCTTTCATCAGCGAAGAACTGGCTATTGAAATTGAAAACAACGGCGTTGCAGTAATGCACGTTAAAAAAGAAGACGGCACAGTTGTAAAAGTTGTGTCCAATGGCATGGTTGACCACAAAGCTGTTACAGGTTTTGACCTGACAGCTGAAGGCATCAATGAAAAAGTTTCCTTCGCAGTGCTGAAATCCCTGATGGATGAAGCAAACGGCGATAAAGAAGCTCTGAAAGCACTGATGCTGGAAAACCGTGAAACACTTATTCCTAAAAACATCACTACAGATGATATTTTCGCTTCTGTAAACTATGTAACATGTCTTTCACACGATGTTGGCCAGTTTGACGATATCGACCATCTGGGCAACCGTCGTATCCGTTCTGTAGGTGAACTGCTGCAGGCACAGTTCCGCACAGGTATCATCAGAATGGAAAGAACAATCCGTGAAAGAATGGACCAGCAGGACAGAGATACAATCACTCCTGAAAGCCTTATCAACATCAAACCTGTTGTTGCTATCATCAAAGAATTCTTTGGTTCTTCCGCTTTGTCACAGTTTATGGACCAGACAAACCCACTTGCTGAACTGACACACAAACGTCGTCTTTCCGCTCTGGGTCCTGGCGGTCTTTCCCGTGACCGTGCAGGCTTTGAAGTTCGTGACGTTCACTACTCACACTACGGCAGAATGTGTCCTATCGAAACACCTGAAGGTCCAAACATCGGTCTTATCTCCTACCTTGCTACATTTGCAAGAATCAACGAATACGGCTTTATTGAAGCTCCATACAGAAAAGTGGACAAAGCTACAGGCCGTGTAACAGAAGAAGTTGTTTATATGACAGCTGACGTTGAAGACAGATATGTAGTTGCACAGGCTAACGAACCTCTGGATGAAAACGGCCACTTTGCAAGAGAACGTGTAAACGCACGTTGCCGTGACCTTATCCTGGAAGCTGCACGCGAAGACGTAGACTTTATGGACGTATCACCAAAAATGGTTGTATCAGTTGCTACAGCTATGATTCCGTTCCTTGAAAACGACGACGCAAACCGTGCGCTTATGGGTGCCAACATGCAGCGTCAGGCTGTGCCACTTCTCCGTCCTGAAGCACCAATCGTTGCTACAGGTATGGAATATAAAGCAGGTTATGACTCAGGTGTAGTTGTAATTGCTAAAAATGACGGTGTTGTTGAAAAAATCAGTGCCGAAAAGATTGTTATCCGCACAGGCAAAACAACAACAGACGAATATGATCTTATCAAATTTATGCGTTCCAACCAGGGCACATGTATCAACCAGCGCCCTATCGTTGCAGAAGGCGAAGTAATCAAAAAAGGTCAGGTTATCGCTGACGGTCCATCTACAGACAACGGCGAAATCTCCCTTGGTAAAAACGTTCTCGTTGGCTATATGACATGGGAAGGTTACAACTACGAAGACGCCATCCTGATCAATGAACGCGTTGTTTCCGGCGACGTATTTACTTCTATCCATATTGAAGAATACGAAATCGAAGCCAGAGAAACAAAACTTGGCCCAGAAGAAATCACAAGAGAAGTGCCAAACGTGGGCGAAGAAGCTCTGAAAAACCTGGACAGCCGCGGTATCATCCGCATCGGTGCTGAAGTATCCAGCGGTGATATCCTTGTTGGTAAGGTTACACCAAAGGGTGAAACAGAACTTACAGCAGAAGAAAAACTGCTGCGCGCTATCTTCGGCGAAAAAGCAGGCGACGTAAGAGATACATCTCTTAAAGTTCCACACGGTGAATACGGCACAATCGTAGACGTAAAAGTATTCACACCTGAAAACAGTGACGAAATCAAACCAGGCGTTATCGAAGTTGTAAGAGTATACATTGCTCAGAAACGTAAGATTTCCGTTGGTGACAAGATGGCCGGTCGTCACGGTAACAAAGGTGTTGTATCCAGAATTCTTCCACAGGAAGATATGCCATTCCTGGCAGACGGTACACCACTTGACCTGGTTCTTAACCCTCTGGGTGTTCCATCACGTATGAACATCGGTCAGGTACTGGAAGTTCACCTTGGCTACGCTGCAAAAGCACTGGGCTGGAAGGTTATGACTCCTGTATTTGATGGCGCAAAAGAAACAGATATATTTGAACTGCTGGCACAGGCTGGCCTGCCT
>CAZYSS010000015.1:0-27015 GCA_964649845.1 uncultured Oscillospiraceae bacterium | reverse complement strand
CTATTTAAAAGACGGAATTTCTGACGAACAGATAAAGAATAATATTATCACTAATCCTATTCGTGTGTTATGCGATACAAAAATGTTCTTTTTTAATTCCCAAACAGAAGTGCTTTCGATAAATCCAGAAGTGTATAGTAATTTATCAGGATACGATAGAGGGTTTGTGAAAAAGATATGCAAACAAAGACTGAAAGAATATTTTAAGGATGCATAATGGTTTAATGTCAATAAACATAAACAAAAAAGTGCAACTATCTGATATTTTCGGATAGTTGCTTTTTGTTGTGAATTAAAAAAATTAATAGTTCTTTAAATGCTGAACCAGTGCAAAATTTGCAGCAGTTGAAAACAAATAAAGATTAATTGTAAATATTCGAAAAAATAGTTCCTAAAAGATAGACAAAACCGAACACTTAAAAGAAACCATATATTAAGTAAAATATAAAAAGGCTGCATTAGCAGCCTTTTTAACGTGTAGCTTATAAATTGGTAGAATTTCTTCTCAGAATTCTTATTACATCATCAAGATAGTCGGCATTGTCCGCAAGCCCTTTTTCGTTGCAGACGTAGCTTTTTGCATAGCATGCATCGATGCCCATTTTTTCGGCTTCCTGCTCAACATCTATATTTGCACCGGTGAAGACAAAATCCCAGCCAAGCTCTTTTTTGCTTTCAATCAGTTTCTTTATATCAGCATATCTAAATTTTCGGCTTGCATTTTCCATACCGTCGGTGGTGATGGTAAAGATTGTTTTTTCAGGGATATCATCTTTTCTGGCATATTTGTGTATGCGGCTGATGTGCTCAATCGCAAAACCTACTGTATCCAGCAAAGCAGTACTGCCGCTTGTATGATAATCCTTTTCTGTTAAAGAAGAAATATTACTGATATCAATACGGTCGTGTACAATTTTATAACGGTTGTTAAAAGTGATTGTAGTGACAAATGCATTGCCATCTTCTTTTTTCTGACTTTCAATTATGGAGTTGAAACCGCCGATTGTGTCTTTTTCCAATCCGTGCATAGAGCCGCTTGCGTCAAGAATCATAACTATTTCTGTTAAACCTTTTTTCATATCTGAATCCTCCCAAATAAAAATGACTGTGTGGTGTTTACCTTACAGTCATTATTGTATAGTATTCAGTTTTACATTTGGTCGCACGGGAAGCGACAATTTAACAACCCAAAAGTGGCTGGTCAAATTCGAACAGAGCGTCGTTTATATCAAATATGTCATAGTGCCCGTTTACAATAAAGTACTCTACGATAATATCAAACTTGCTGGAATGGGACAGGGCAAAGCCTGCTTTTTTAAGTAGTTCTTCCGTCTCGGTAAGGGAAAGTTCCAGTGCAATTGCAAAGGCGATAGCGGTCGGTTTGCTTGGCTTGTACAACTTGTCATTTTTGATTTTGCTGAAGAGCTTGCGGTCGATGTTTGCTTTTTTATAGCACTCGCTGTCTTTCATACCTTTTTCAGATATTTTGCGCAGAAGCATCTCGGAAAAACTTTCGTCCATATCGGCAATATATTCGCTGAGTGGTTTGGAGGCATTTTTCCTTAAAATATTTATGACATCATCAAGATATGCTGCATCTTCTTCGATATCTACTGAATCAACAGGTGGTTGCGATGTTCTGGCAGCTTTACTGTATGCGACTCTTTCATAAAATGTTTCGGGAGTATCACCGTGTTTATCTGCGTATCTGTCATCGATATACTGACGGATATCAGCCACAAGTTTTTCGCTTATCTTGAAACTTTCGCGGTCGAAAATGGTCATATACACCATCATATCGTTTTCCATCAGGAATTCGGTAATAACATTGATAGCAATCTTAAGTGCCTGGTCTTTAGGATAGCGGTACACACCTGCAGAGATAAGCGGAAACGCCACAGTGTCGCACCCTGCTTCTTTAGCAAGAGCAAGACTTTTGCGATAACAGCTTGTAAGCAGTTCTTTCTCGTTGTAATTGCCGCCTTCCCATATAGGGCCAACTGTGTGGATAACATATTTTGCAGGCAGATTGTAGCCTTTTGTAATTTTGGCATCACCTGTTGCACAGCCACCGTGAGTTCTGCATTCAGCCAGCAGCTGCGGACCTGCAGCACGATGAATTGCACCGTCAACACCGCCACCGCCAAGAAGGCTGTTGTTGGCAGCGTTTACAATGGCATCAACGCTCATTTTTGTTATATCATTTCGTACAATTAAGAATGGCATAAGGACACCTCCGTATAGCTATAAATATATTTTAATACAAATAAGTTTAATTATCAAATAACAAGGAGTTTATACTACTTTTGGCACAGGGCAACTACAGGTAATCAAACGATAGACAAATGGATGGTTTATAAAACTTCCCCATTATAGTATAATAATTAAAAACAATGAAAGGAGAACGCGATGAACAAGTACAAAAATGAAACTGAACTTTCCCGTGATATAGCTGAAACTGTGAGCATACACGGAGGTGTATGTTACTACGTTGGCGGATATGTGCGCGACGGTCTGATGGGCGTCGAAAGCAAAGATGTTGATATGGAAGTTCACGGCGTGTCTCCTGATATGCTGACCGATATTTTATCACGTTTCGGCGAAGTGATTTTTATGGGTGCAAGCTTCGGTATCTATAATATCAAGGGCTATTCTCTCGACATTGCCATGCCCCGCAAGGAAACTGCAAGAGGTGCAGGTCACCGCGATTTTGATGTGTTTGTGGACCAGTTTATCGGCACTGAAAAGGCAGCCGAGCGCCGTGATTTCACTATTAATGCTCTGATGCAGAATGTGCTGACGGAAGAAATTATAGACCATTTTGGTGGCAGAGAAGACCTTGAAAATGGCATTATACGACACGTTAATGATGAGTCTTTTGTCGAAGACCCGCTGAGAGTTCTCCGTGCTGCACAGTTTGCAGCAAGGTTTGATTTTAAAATTGCTGAAGAAACTGTTGTACTCTGCTCCAAAATGGATTTGACCGCACTTTCCAAAGAGCGCATAGAAACCGAACTTGAAAAGGCTCTGCTTAAAGCTGACAAACCGTCGGTGTTTTTTGAGAATTTAAGAAAAATGAACCAGCTTGATTACTGGTTCAAAGAGTTAAAAGATATAATCGGTGTTCCGCAGAACCCACAGTTTCACGCCGAGGGCGATGTGTGGACGCATACAATGATGGTGCTGGACGAGGCGGCAAAGTATCGTGACAAGGCGGAAAATCCAAAAGGGTTTATGCTGGCTGCATTGTGCCATGACTATGGCAAGGCAATCTGCACCGAAGTTGTGGATGGCAGAATACGTTCCATCGGTCACGAAACAAAAGGTTTGCCACTGGTGGAAGCATTTCTGAACAGAATTACCACCGAAACAAAGCTGATAAACTATGTGCTTAATCTGTGCGCATTGCATATGAAGCCAAATGCACTGGCGGGTATGAATGCAGGGGTGAAATCCACCAACAAAATGTTTGACCAGGCACAGGACCCAACCGCACTTGTGTATATGGCAATGGCAGACAACTACGGCAGAATTATGGAAGACGGAATAACACCGCACGAGGATTTTCTGTTCAGCCGACTTGAGATTTTCAATGATATTATGGCAAAACCATACGTTCAGGGCAGAGATTTGATTGAAGCAGGACTTGAACCAAACGAAAAGTTCAGCGAGTATCTGGAATATGCACACAAACTGCGATTGGCAGGTGTAGATAAAGATGCTGCACTGAAGCAGACGCTGGCTTATGCAAGGAAATGATATTGGTTTTTAGATACTAACATAAATAGTGCAAACTAACATTTTTTATGTTAGTTTGATAAAAACAAGATAAATGGGATTTATAATAAAAAATACGGAGTACTCAGAAGAGAGTACTCCGTTTTTGTATATTGTTATTTTGCAAGTTCTGTCAGAGTGTCTCCGGATATGCGGTACACTGTCCAGTCCTCCATCGGCTGTGCGCCCAGAGATAAATAAAAATCTATGCTCGGTTTGTTCCAGTCAAGGCACCACCATTCCAGTCTGCCACAGCCTCGTTCCACGGCTGTCTGTGCCAGCTTTTTCAGCAATGCTTTGCCATAGCCTTTGCCGCGATATTCGGGTTTTACATATAAATCTTCCAGATAGATGCCCGAACGGCCAAGGAAGGTTGAGAAATTATGGAAAAACAAAGCAAAGCCTACTTCAACTCCATCTTCGAGGGCAAAGATAACTTCAGCTTTATTTTTATCAAATATCCATTCCTTTAAAAGCTCTTCTGTTGCAACTACTTCGTCCAGCATCTTTTCATATTCTGCCAGTTCTCTGATAAATTGCAGTATCAGCGCAGCATCTTCTTCCTGCGCAAATCTGAACATATATTTTTCCATAGTACACCTTGCAAAAATTTATTTTTGTTATCTTTTTTCAGGGATAATTTCCAGCCAGTATCCGTCGGGGTCTTCGATAAAGTAAATGCCCATAGCAGGATTTTCAAAGCAGATGCAGCCCATTTCTTCGTGAAGCTTGTGTGCTGCTTCATAGTCGTCTACTTTAAAGGCAAGGTGAAATTCGCATTCGCCAAGGTCATAGGCATTTGGATGTTCGTCAAGCTGTGTCAGCTCAAGTTCGAAAGAGCTTTCTTCATTGCTCATAAAAACGATGGTAAAGCCATCGCCGTTTTTACGTCTTACTTCGCTGAGGCCAACTGCCTTTTCGTAGAAAGCAATGGACTTGTCCAGATCTGCAACATTGTAATTTTCGTGAACCATTCTGAATTTCATACGCAACCTCTTTTCCGCATATAGTGCTGTGGATTTTAAGTGTTTCTGTTTAAATGATAATATAGCTGAAAATGAATGTCAATGAATGAAAATTTTGTTCTTAAAACGTAATCAAATACGAACTTTAAGTAAAAACAGGATGTTTCGAGGAAAATATCTGTAGCTATAAAAAGCAAAAAAAGGGTTAAAGGTGGAAGATTTCCCCGAAAATTTCATCAAAAATCGCGGTATAAAAGGAATTTTTGATTTTAAAGGAAAAGATTTTTTAGTTCGTTAAATAGGAGGGCAATTGTTCATATTTTTTTGACAAGCGAAACATAGCTTCTCGTAAATGTAACATGCTATCTTTGAATAATATATTTGATAAATACTTCATTGTAGTGCGTATAAAAACAATGCGTATTGACATAATGCGCATTAACGGAGTATAATAGTAATGCAAGAAAAAGTTGTGAGGTATTGCTTATGCCAATGACACCACGACAGATAGAGAAAATTATTCTTGCAGATGGATGGATTCTTAAAGGACAAATTGGTTCTCACAGACATTACATACATCCAACGAAACCCGGTAAGGTAACAATTCCTTTTCATTCCAAGGATGTTCCCAAGGGTACGGAAAATTCTATCTGGAAGCAGGCGGGGCTGAAATAGCCCCAAAAGCTTCGATTATATTTAGGAGGAACTGTTATGTATAGCGTATATCCAGCGTGTTTCTATAAGGAAGAAAATGGTTATTCGGTAATATTTCCGGATTTGAATTATTTGGCAACTAGCGGCGAAACACTTGAAAATGCATTGTCTATGGCAGTTGATTGTCTTGCCGGATATCTTTACTGGCTTGATAAAGATGGCGAAAAACGCCCTGCTGCATCCGCATTAAATGATGTTAATGCAGAGGAATTAGCCAAAGAACTGGATTTTGAATATTCCGAATGCTTTGTAAATGTTATTACAGTTGATGTTGCAGAATTTGCAAAAACTCATTTTGAAAAATCAGTAAGAAAGAATCTTACAATTCCTGCTTGGCTTAATGAAATGGCTCTAAGAGAAAATATTAACTTTTCTCAGGTTTTGCAGGATGCTCTTATAAAACAATTAAACATATCTTTGTAGTATATACAAAATTAACCGGGAAAGCCAGAACTGAAACACTATCTGTCGAATTTTGGCTCACAATTTGTATGGTATATTGACAAAATGCTACAAAGGTTTTATTATTACACTCAATCACATCGAAGAAAGGAGAGTTATCTCAATGTTACATTTAATTATATGGACAATTGAATCTGCAAAAACAAATCTTGAGATTGCTCTCTCATATCTCAGGCATATTTCCGCACACACTATTAAAATTAAACGGTATGTAACACTATAGTTGTAAATAATGCTTTTATTGGCAGGACTGTTGATTTTAACAGTTCTGCCTTTTTTATTATTAACACAGGAAATGCCTCACAGTTTCCTTGTAAGGAAGGAGGGTTATAATGATTTATTTTATTTCCGACACACATTTTGGTCACGAAAATGTAATTCGTTTCTGTGACCGTCCGTTTGGAAACGCAAATGAAATGAACGAAGCATTAATTAATAACTGGAACAGCAAAGTTAAAGGACACGATACTGTATACATTCTGGGAGATATGTTTTTTCGCTGTGAAAATGTTGAAGAAGTGCTATTGCAGCTCAAAGGTAAAAAGCATCTGATTGTAGGAAATCACGACAGCAGCTGGATGAATAAGGTGGATTTGAACAAATATTTTCTCAGTGTAAACAATATGCTGGAAACTACCGACGGCATAAGAGCCATTACACTGTGCCACTATCCTATGCTGACCTGGAAACACCAGATGCGTTCATTTATGATTCACGGACATATCCACAACAACACAAATGCCGATTATTTCCCGTTGATAGTCGCAAGAGATAATGTTCTCAATGCAGGTGTTGAAATCAATGGATATGCACCTGTTACATTTGAAGAGTTGGTAGAAAACAACAGAAAATTTAAGAATGAATATGCTTGCAAAGCTGCGGATTGTCAGAATTTGCGACAAATCTAAATATACGTATTGTCAAATTTAATATATAAACTGAATTTTGAAAGAAGGTGAAACTATGAAATTTTTTGTAATATCAGACATCCATTCATATTATGACCCAATGATTAAAGCCTTGAATGAGGCAGGCTTTGACAGAAATAATCCTGACCATACACTTATTGTGTGCGGTGATGCCTTTGACAGAGGCACACAGGCGGTGGATGTGTTTGAATATCTCAATTCCCTTGAAAGAAAAGTGCTGATAAAAGGCAATCACGATGATATGCTTGTTGAACTGCTGGAAAGAAAAGTGCCAAGTATTGTTGATGACCGCAATGGTACTTTAGGAACTGTATATCAGCTTGGTTATGGTAAAGGTGTAAAGACTTTTGAGAAGTTTTGTGATAAGGCATACGAACGTTTCAAACCATTTTATGACAGCATGGTGAATTATCTTGAAACAGAAAACTATATTTTCGTCCACGCTTGGATTCCGCTTATCAGAATGGATAATCTGCCTAAATACTACGTTCGAAACAGAAAATGGGCTTTTAATGACGACTGGCGCAATGCAACAGAAGACAGTTGGGATGATGCGCGATGGGGTAATCCTTATGAACTTGCTGAAAATGGTTTAAAGCCTGACAAAACTGTTGTGTTCGGCCATTGGCATACATCCTGGCCGCGTGCACGTTATGAAGGCAAAGAAGAGTTCAGCGAAAATGCAGATTTTTCTATCTACTATGGTAACGGATATATAGGTCTGGATGCCTGCACTGCTGTAAGCGGCAAGGTTAATGTATTGGTTATTGAGGATGAATTTTTGAAATAAATTGTGCAGAGACTATCTGTAAAATTGAAAAAACAAATTAGAATAAATATCAAAACGCAATGAAAGGAGATGATGGCAAAAATGACTTATCGTTTAACACTGACAGGAAAGCACATGGATGTTCTTATGTCTGCAATATATCTGTTCTGCAATGTTCAGACCGGCAATTTTCATAGTTTAAAAGAATTGTTTGAAAAAGAATATTCCAAAGATTTTTCATCAGTGAATGAAATAATAGAAGTGCTGGAGAAAACAGCTAAGGGTGCTCCCGAGGAAATGTTGGAAAGCCATAACAATATTTATAAATCTGTTTTGGAGTTGCGCAGCCAAAATAATTCGGAAGAAAAATTCACTTTAAAATGCACAAAAGAAGAATTGGAGACAACATCCGTTTGTCTTGACTTTTACAACAGAATATTGATTGGTCAGTTTGACAGAATTATAGATTTGTTTTACGAAACAGAAAACAAAGAAGATATAAAAACACTTTTGCTTCGTATGCGAAAGGTGTTTTTGCCGGAATTGGGCGATGGCTTTTATTGCAGATATGGTATTGCCAATAAAGATATTGCTGTAAATGCAAAAGTATCATATGAAATGTATAAAATTATCCGAAAAGAACTATGGATGATGAGAGGCTGCGTACCACAATACAGCGTGGATAGTGATGGTCCGTTGAGACTGAGCGAAGAACCATATTTGAAAATTGAAAGAGCATATTGAAAATTTGCAGAAATTAAACCCATAAAAAATATCACTTCGGCAAAAACATGCAAAATTTGCTGAAGTGATATTATAATTTAATAATTAAAATAGCGAGGAACCATTATTTTTATTGTTTTACCGCCGGTTTAAGATGAGAAAACGTCGAAAGTTTCGACAAAATTTCATCGAAACCTTCGATGCGCAAATATCGAAACTATCGAAAGTATTTTAATTATCAGAGTTTAAATGTCGGATTTTGATGTGAAGTATATCAACAGCATAAGGCAATCACGAATATGTCAGCGAATACAGGAACAAAATGACCCACAGGAATTCGCCCAATGTACCAACTGTATCAAACTACGCTATTGAGTTGCGTATGTCTATGCGCCATGTGCTCAAATGAGTAATAGAGGACTATGTGAAAGCATCTGAGTTTATAAAGCAACTTCTGGATGAAATCATTTTAGATTTTACTGAATAATACCGCATACGTACTGCGTGTGCCGTTTGTTAAAAAAGAGGCCAAGTGTTCATAATTTTGAACACTTGGCTGATTACTTTGTTGGTTGGTTTTAATTTTATATTAATGTGTTAATGTTTTAAACAATAATATTGCGTAGGATCGGTTTTGTGGCTGCCATGCCATTCGATCAATCCTTTAGCCTCGAGAGATTTTAGTTGCTTTCTGCTGAAGGTATCTGCTTTTTCCAGCAACTCTTTGGTTTGCTTGTTGGAAATTTTATCATTTACTAACAAATATTGAATGATTTTAAATTCAAATTCATTTAATTCAGACAACACTTTTTCGGTTAAAAACTCACTTACTTTATCCGAACTTCTGAGCTGGCGGGAGGTAATGCTATTTTCAAGAACAAGCAGAACAGCATTTCCGTTGGGTTCAGTGAAGGTTGGAGAGTTTAAATAATACATTTCCATCTCGGTGTATATACGCTTTACACCTTCATTAAGTTCTTTAACCCAGCCAAATTCACTTAATACACGGGCGATTCGTGGATTTCTGGAATATCTGGTTTCTAACATGTTTTCTATCGTAACAATATTAGGCAGTTTACCAGGGCTGAATATTTCTAATCGATCATCATACAGTGATACTCTGATGTGGTCTCCCAGAATAGAGTAGTTACGGTGTGTAAGACTGTTAACAATACCTTCAAACCACGCAAACTCAGGATATTCTGGTATTATCTTAAATATGCCATTATCATCTAAGTATTGAAACTCTCGAAGTTGAAGATTTATTGCTTCTCGAGATTCTTGTATGATTCTTGGTATTGCTCTTTCGAAATTAATTTCTTTTACGAGATTTAAGCGCTGACCTGTTTCCATTTTAACGCCATCATATTTTAAAAGTCTTAATCTTGCGTTTGGCAAAAATTTTACTGGATACTTGGCAAATAAAAGCACACCAGCATTAGTCAGATGTCCTTTTCGCAACAATCCCCTTGCATCCAGAATCTCTTCATATGACAGAGAAGTGTTTAATTTTTCCTTATACTGTTGTAACAACTGTATATCTACATCGTCCATGGAAGATTCTGGTACAATAAGATCCTCAAAACTGCGTTCACCCTTGTCATATTCCAGCTGAGTTACTTGTTCATGATTGAGCTGCTTGGATTTATCACCAACTCGAAGAAATACTTTACCATCGGTAGATTTAATAACACTTTGTTCGCTTGGTTCAATAAAAAATAAAAGAATTGTTTTGCCTTGTATTTCTCGACAAGAATTTTTAATGTGAAAATTACCCGCACAATATGTTAATGGTACATTTAAAAAATCATTTATTGAATTGGCTTGAGGATAATCAAATCCTGTAACACTGCCGTCATCTTCTATACCAATCGCAAGAACGCCGCCGTTTGCGTTAGAAAAAGCTATAAGGTGACGTGCAATATCACTGGGCTTTAGTCGAGCACTTTTTCTATCAAAGTATTGTCCTTCTTTTGTAGTTGTTAAATACTCATCCGTAATTACTTTAGGTAACATAGTTGTTCACCTGCCTTTATATTGATAAATATTATATCATACAACAACATAATTATGCTACTGCGTTTTTACTCCGTTCTACTCCGTTTTACTCCACACAAACTCTACTCGTTTTAGATGCGGCTTGGTATGAATCACAATAGATTACTCCGTTTTACTCCGTTCTACTCCGTTTTTTCGTGGGATTAACTATACGCAATAAATATTTTTAATAGATCTAATAATATATCCATATATAGAACCCCAATATGGTTATGTGTCAAATTATTCTGGGTACGATTTTAGTACGGTTAGAAAAATAGTTTCAAAAATGTTTGACCAGGCGCAGGACCCAACCGCACTTGTGTATATGGCAATGGCGGACAACTACGGCAGAATTATGGCAGACGGAATAACCCCTCACGAGGATTTTTTGTTCAACAGACTTACAATTTTCAATGATATTATGTCAAAGCCATTTGTTCAGGGTCGAGATTTGATTGAAGAAGGTGTTGCTCCAAGCGAAAAGTTTGGCGAATACCTTGAATATGCCCACAAACTGCGCC
Organism: uncultured Oscillospiraceae bacterium; assembly: GCA_964649845.1. Classification (GTDB taxonomy): domain Bacteria; phylum Bacillota; class Clostridia; order Oscillospirales; family Ruminococcaceae; genus RGIG3102. The sequence continues at coordinate 16,115 of CAZYSS010000015.1, read as the reverse complement.
TTGCAGGTGTGGGAAAGGATGAGTCACTGAAACAGACGTTGGCATATATCAGAAAAAGGAAGTGATAGCAGTGACAGAGGTAATTAAAGAAAAGTTACTGGAAATTGAGAAAAAAGAGAATGTAAAAATACTTTTGGCTGTAGAATCGGGCAGCCGTGCGTGGGGATTTCCATCACCTGACAGTGATTACGATGTCCGTTTTATATATGTGCGTCCCAAAGAAGAATATTTAAAACTTAACGGAGGTCGTGATGTTATTGAACATCCGATAAACGATATGCTGGATATCAACGGCTGGGATTTGGATAAAACATTGAAACTTCTGTTTAAATCCAATCCTACGCTGTTTGAATGGTTAAACTCTCCGGTTGTATATATGCAGAATGATGATTTTATAAATGAAATAAAGGCGGTATATGACCACTATTTCAATACAAAAAATTCCCTGTACCACTATTTAAGTATGGCACAGAGCAACTACAGAGAATATCTGAAGACAGACATGGTTAGAGCAAAGAAATATTTCTATGTGCTGAGACCGATTCTATGCTGCAGATGGATTCTGGAACATAAATCTGCACCGCCAATGCAGTTTTCACAGCTTGTTGAATCGCAACTCGATAAGGCTGTTTTGCCTGAAATTGAACATCTTCTGGATTTGAAGATGAACAGCCCGGAAATAAAGATGATTCCGCGTATAGATGTAATAAACGAATATATTGATAAAAGTTTTGAAGAACTTGAATTACTTGTAAAAGAAGATGAAGTTTCTACAGAAAAAAGTTGGGATGAACTGGATAAGTTGTTTATGAAGTTTCTGTTTTAATTATCTAATTGAATTTATGGTTATTAGAGTTATTCTTGTATAAGGTGCTGTAAAAAGTCAAATGAAAGTAGAGCAACTATTTGGAATTTCCAAATAGCTGCTTTTTCGTGAGCTATTAAGAAAAGCTTAATAGGTCAGGGCAATTATTGTAAATTGCATATATCGACCATATATAGCACATAGGATATGACAAAACTTGAATGATTTTCAGAATAATATTGCATTTAAAAAGAATAATGTCAAATCGAATTGATATTGTTCCGTAACAATTTGACATTATACCGAATGAAACGTATAATATAGATGTAATAAGCATAAGGAGGCGTGAAAATGTCAGGTGTTATGCTCGTAAAAGAAGCTGCCGCCCTTTGGGGAATATCAGAGAGAAGGGTTGCTGCTCTTTGTAAACAAGAAAAAATAAAAGGTGCAGTAAAACAAGGCAAAACATGGATTATACCGATTGATGCAGAAAAACCTGCAGACAGCCGTGTGAAAACAGGTGCATATAAAAAAGGTAAACGAAAGGAAAAACTACCTTTGCCTATTGGTATATCCGACTTTCGTCTTGCCTCATCAGAATATTACTATATCGACAAGACAATGTTGATTAAGGATTTTATAGATGAGAAACCAATGGTATCACTTTTTACACGTCCGCGTCGATTTGGTAAAACTTTAAATATGGATATGCTTCGCACCTTTTTTGAAAAGACAGACGAAGATACCTCTGTATATTTTAAAGATAAAAAAATTTGGGCGGCCGGTGAAAAATATCATGTGTATCAGGGCAAATATCCGGTAATATTTGTTACATTTAAAGATGTCAAATATAATTCCTGGGAAGAAACCTTTGATGCTGTACGCGATATTTTTGCTAAGGAAGCATCTCGTCACATGGAATTGCTGACCAGCGGTGCATGTACCGATTACGAAATAAAGAAATTCAAAGCATTATTGGATGGAGATGTAAATGAAGTAGAACTTTCAAGAGCTCTTGCAGATCTTTCTGAAATGCTGGATAAACATCATGGCACAGCACCGATTATAATTATCGATGAATATGATATTCCGATACAGCAAGGTCATATGAAGGGGGATTACGATGACGTAATTCTTTTTATGAGGAACCTTTTTTCAGGCGGATTTAAAGACAACAAACACTTGTCATACGGATTTCTTACAGGTATTCTCCGTGTTGCAAAAGAAAGTATCTTCAGCGGCCTGAACAATCTTGTAATTAACTCTGTTCTTGATAACAAATACAGTGCGTACTTTGGCTTTACATCTGAAGAAGTTGAAGCGATGGCGACATATTATGGTGTTTCGGATAAATTTGATGAAATATGCGAATGGTATGACGGTTATCGATTTGGTAAAACAGAAATTTTTAACCCTTGGTCAGTTATAAATTACTTCAACAGCGAATGTGAACCGAGAGCATTCTGGCAGGCCACAGGCAGCAATGATGTAATAGGTGAAGTTATTGCTGCAGCAGATGAAGAAATCTATAAAAAGATTACCGCACTTATAAATGGGGAAACTTTAACAACATTCATTGATACAGGAGTTATTTATCCGCAGATAAAAAGCAATCCATCTACTATATACAGTTTCCTGTTGGTTGCGGGGTATTTGAAAGCAGAAAATGCAAAGACATCAAATACCGGAGATTTTATGTGTGATATTTCACTCCCGAATAAAGAAATTTCTTTGGTTTACAATAAAGAAATTTTACAGCAGCTTAATAATATTATTCCGACTTCAATAGCAATAGCCATTCAGGAAGCGATGTTCACCGGAGATAAGGATAAATTGCAGAAAGCAATCCAGAAGCTGCTTATACAGTCGGTAAGTTCTTTTGATGTGGCTGGAGAAAATTTCTATCATGGTTTGATGCTTGGTATTTGTGCGGTGACCGGAGATTGTTTTATTACATCAAACAGAGAGTCCGGTGAAGGCAGATATGATATACAGCTGAAGCCGAAGAAGAAAGAACTGCCTGGTGTTTTAATTGAACTTAAAGCTGAAAAAGATTGCACAGAAGATCAACTCAAAAAATTATCAGAGAAGGCATTACAACAGATAATTGATAAGCAGTATGATACTGATATGGTGTCTGAAGGTGTTGAAACAATATTTAAATACGGTGTGGCATTTAGCGGTAAGAAAGTATCTGTCACATTGGGGTAAACTAAGTTGCAGAAAGTGATTTAGATATTTTGATGATGGTGATAGATTTCTTAATCGTCAAATTACCAAGATAATATTGTCATATTAAAAACAGTATATATAATTAAAGCGGCGGTGAACGAATAAAAAGGTGGTTCACCGCCGTTTTAATTTTGTCAATATAATATTTAATCGCGAGCTCACTTTTGTATGAAATATATTATATATAAAACAGAAGAATAGTTCTTATAATGTAATCAAATACGAACTTTGGGCGAAAATGGGATGTTTTAGTGAAAAGATTTATAGTTATAAAAGTCGAAAAATGGGTTTATGGTGGAAGATTTCCCCGGAAATTTCATCAAAAATCGCCGCATAAAACGGATTTTTGATTTGAACGGAAAAGATTTTTAGTTCGTTAAAAAAGAGGTCAGTTGTTCGGAAAATCCGAACAACTGACTTTTAGGTTTAAGTTTTTTACAAAAATATTACTGAATAAAAGTTGGAAATATCACTGAATGAAAATCAAAAATATCACTGAATATATCGAGTCTCTGTGTAGAATTGTAGTTTTATATATAATCCGATCTATATTTATTATTAAAATTAGAGAAGGTAAATTCTTATAGTAAATAAAAGCTAACTTTAGATTAGCGAAACTTCAAAATATAAAATATACTTGACAAATAGTTCGAATTCTGAGCTGTATCAACAAATATATGTATATTTTGTTAAAATATATAAGCTATATTGACAAAGCAGTAAAATTATCGTACTATTATGATGTAAAAGAAAGCGAAAGAAAAAAGGTGATTGTAATGGGTACAGAGTTTGATAAAAAAATCATGTTTGATAATATATCTTTTATATTAAAAGAAGTTGGAAAAAAAATAGGAGAACTCGAAGCGGAAGCTGGTGTTAGTGCTGGTTACATTTCAAGGTCCAGTAAAGACAGCAATGCTAAACCAGGTATTGATTTTATTGTTAATGTTTCAGAGGCATTAAATGTTAGCATTGACACATTGTTAAAAGTAGATTTATCATCGCTATCTCCAACAGAGAAATACTTGATTTCTTTCATAGACAAATTAAAAAGGGATACTATGAACGATAAATTATACTGGAATAGTGAATCTGCAGATGAACTAAACTCATTGAAATTGGATGAGAATGGTTGTAGTGAGCATCCATTATTTGAATATGAAACTTTCTATGTGAAGGGAGAGACTGATTATCCTGAAGAAATGTCAAAAATCATTTTTTCCTCCAAAGCTTTCGGACATAATACATATATAAATGGAAATTGTTTTAATCTTAGATTGAAAAATGGAGTCATGCTCTATTTAATGAGTATTTCGAAAGCTTATGGGTCTTATAAAGATGGATATTATTATGTAAAAGAATTATGGATGTATCAGCCAGGAAAAGGAAAACATTTCCTTTGTAATAATCTTGATAATTCTGTATTGTCATCAAAAATTATAGATTTATATGCATCAATAGAAGAATCTTTAAAACACCCTAAAATAATACCACCATTAAAATATGTAATAGATTCTTTTATGAACGACGACATAGAGGACGATGTTTTTGATGGAGATTTGCCTTTTTAGATTCAAATAAAAAACGGTCAAGCTTTCCGCTTGACCGTCGACCGAACAATCATTCTTTGCAAAGAAATCGATTATGTAGTCGGCCTACATTGATATGTCGCAATATAAGTGTAGCACACTTTTGATTTCCTTGCAAGATGTTTACATAGATACATTTCTTGCAAAGGAGGTTGGTATTATGTGGATTTATCGTCCGTGGTTTACTACCAAGGATGGAGTTAGAATCTATGCCAGGGCATATGGAAAAAAAGTTTTTCGTATGTGGGTGAACTCCGAAAAAGATTAAAATATATAACACATATTCACAGCCGACGTAGTTTATGTTATATATTGTAAAGAGATGGGCAATTTGTCCATCTCTTTGTTTTTGAGTAAAAAGTTATGAAGTTGTTTTAGTAAGCAATGCCGTTGTATGGTAAATGCTTGAGGAACAGTCCTCACAAACACTGAATTGGAATATCCGAATTCGCTTGTCAAGATCACCTAAAACTCATTAAAAGAAAATTAATCTATTTGATAACTAGGGCGTTTATATAGAATAGTTCGTTGTTGTTTGCTTTTAATATATTTTTCTTTACGCATATGATGGGATGGCCACAAACGAACCTTGCGGATAAAAATAGTGTTTGTATAAGACTATATTAAATTAACTTTTGTAAAAAGAAGTTTAGTATTATTTTATGTGGAGGTAAAAGACCATGAAATGAGTTATAGAATTATATTGAAAACAGATATTTAAATGCTATATATAATAGATTGTTATTGTTAGGAAATGACAGACTCGACAGACTCGATAAACTATATCGAGTCTGTCGAGTCATTATTATGTCTTCAAACCATTATTCTTATTCTATATATTTTTGCCGATACATAATTTAACATGCGCACCGACCATTACTTTTTCAATTTCACCTGAAACGATCATTTTTTCTACTGTTGAAGATAATTTTGCTGTAATTCCTTTGTATCCCATTGCTTTAGCTAGTTCTGTAATAGACAATGCGTTGTCTCCAAGTGCAGATGTTATTCTTTCACGATAAGCGATTTCTTTTGCATTGGTATCGTTCTTAGGAAGGAAATGTGGATGTACAGGGAGAATAACAGTAAGGTATGTGCGATTGTCATCCATGTCAAATTTAGGTAGTGGTGAACCATTATCACGTAAGGCACTAATGATAGTAGGATAACCTGTGTTACGTCCTTCAATGAGATGGAGCTCTTTCAAAAAGTCGCCAATTCTTCTATTTCTATAAATAGGAGAAGTGATATTATATTTGGAAATTCTTTCGTTAGAAATGCTACGATCAAAACCGGGAAAGCTGGTTATCGCTATATTTTTAGGAGTAACTCGTACGGTTATAGGTTCATTTACTTGATAAGAACGATGATATACCGCGTTAGCAAGAATCTCTTCAACTGCAGCATAAGGATAATTATAAATCCTTATAGATTCCGCTTGGCCAGGATCTTTGATAACAGATTCTTTTAAAATATAGTTTTTAATATATGCTAAAGAGTCTTTTAATTGCCTTTGTATCGGTCCTGTAAATACTTTTTCTACCATATTTGTACCAGTGGGGTTAGGTATATCTACAACATCAATTCGGGCATGGCGAAAATACAATTCTGGTCTTTCTGAAAACATTAATATACCGACATTTAAAGGTTTTATGTGTTCGTCGGGGCCAGATAAAAGTTGCATATCTTTAGCAATTTTTAAAGAATCTTCTTTAAGTGAAATATCATATAAGCTGCTGCCAATTTCTTTCAAATGCTGTCTCATAAGCCCTAAATCTAAGTCTGAAACTTCTGCAGCCAAATTTGGACGATCATCAAATGGAATATCTGATGATACATAAAATAGTTGCTTTTCTTCTTCTGGAGATGCCACAATAGTGCTATTAAATTTTCTTATATAATATGCTTTATTTGATTTATTGTTGAAAACATCCTTTGATGCTTTGTAAGGTCTACCAAAACCACCAGGAACCCAAATAACAATAATATACTTATCTTGATATATCATTGGTTCGACAATCGGATTATAAAGGGGTTGGATGCAATGACAAAAGCCAATGAGTTCCTTTAAGATATTATCTATTTTATTTTGATCAATTCCTTTAATAGGAAAAATAGGGATACCATTTTCTTCATCAACACCGACAATAATATATCCTCCGCCAACATTGTCTATATCATTGGCAAAAGCGCATATGCTGTGAATAATAGGCTCTGGGTTCCAATCGCCTTTAAATTCAATGCGTGTTGATTCAACAACTCGTTGATTTATTAAATCTTCAATATTTACATGAATTGCCATTTTTATCCTCCATTATAACTTTGTTAGTATTATGATACCATATGCAACTTTTTATCGTCAATGATATCGATAATATTTTGTCGAAGGTGTCGATGCTTTTTTATCGACACAGTCGATTATTGTTTGTCGAGAGTGTCGAGTAATATGAAATTGATTAAATAAAAATTCAGTATTAGCAATAAGTGCTATTTATGATAATATATTAAAACATTTATGTAATTTTACATATAAGTATGAGGGCGTTTAAATTTATATCATATTATCGACACTTTATTCAATGATTCTACTTTAAGGTTGATACAATGCAGTGTTATCAAATGTTGAATATTGTATTTGTGATGAATAATTATAGGGTTATCATGCATTGTTTGACCAATGTTAGTAACAGGTGATATAATTAACTTGAGAAAGATATGTGAGGTTTAAAATGAAAAAAGGTTTTATTGATAAATGGAACAATATTGAAGATTGTCAAAATTTATTGTTTTTTGCTCAATTAGTAGGTGAGCAGATATTTGACTACTCTATTCCATCAAACAGAATGGCCACACTGAACTCACATTATTTGTGTGTAGATGCAATCAGCACTATTGATGATATAGAAATGCATGGGGTTCCAGAAGGAACACTAAAACCTATCGTTTCGGAATTAATGTCGTCATTAAAAGCAGATATTGTTTTTGAAGATGACGAAATAAAGCCAATAGATTTCTTTGTTAAGCAAGAGGGCACCAGGTATCGAAAAATATTAAATGTAAACGATTTAAATTATCAAGATCAGAAGAAAATTGTTCGTGCTATTTATCAAAAATTTTTTGATGGAAATCAATATTTAAAGACTTTGAAATCAAAAATAAAAGAAATTGTATTAGAAAACGATCCTCAAAAGCAACGTTCACTGTTCAAGCTGACAAAAGCATTTTTAACAGAAGTTGTTAATGTTGGATATAGTACACAATATATCCATGAACAGCTTAGAGATTGTTTTTTTAATAAAAAATCGTCTGTGGAGTCTGCAGATCATATTTCACTTTTTTTGGACATATTTCAGCAAGAAGAAAAATCATATACAATAGTTTTGATAGCTGATAAGGATTTTAGAAATATTACGAATTTTTATAGTGATTTATATGAAGAAACAGACAATATAACACTGAGGACAGAACTTGTAAAAGAACAGACTTATTTACATAAGGAAGAAAATGAGCGATATTTCATTCTAGATAAAATTAAAAGTTATGATCCATATTCCGCAATAGAAGAGGTAATAGATTCAATAAAAGTGCAACTAGCTTTTTATAAAATGAATGATCACAACTATAATATATCTATTAGCAAAATGAAATTTTGTGCGTATGATGAGAGCGACTATTTTTCGGTATATAAACATCCAAAGAGTTCGGTGAAAAAAGCAAGGACAAGACCAATTGCGACAAGAGAGGAAAATATCAAAAAAGCAATCAGAGCAGCATCATCGAGACTTAATAATGAGTATTCAGAAGGACAAGCTATACTTAACGCGGTTACTTTTCATGCACTGTCAATTGATGTGGACTCAAAAGAGAATCAGTTGCTAGATTTGTGGGCGGTTTTTGAAACTATGCTGGATATAAGCAACAGTCATACATCTGACAGGATAAATCAAATAATAAGTTTTCTTGTTCCTGTTTTAAAACAAAATTATCTTAAATCATTGTTTTTGCAGTTATCGGAAGATACTAAGCGTTATTCAAAAGAGATATATAGAAAAATTATATCAGAAGGAAATGATGCGACAGAACTGATTTCTTTTGCAAATATTGTTTTACTTGATACTTACTCAACTCAACGAGAAGATGTTTTGAGTAGAATCAAGGATTACCCATTATTAAAAGAGAGAATATCATTATTTAATGAATTATTCTCTAGAAAAAAGGATATTTACATCTATGTCGCAGAGCATATGGAGAGAATATCTTGGCAAATAATGAGAATATATCGAAATAGAAATTTGATTATTCACAATGGACGTTCCATGCTATACTTGCCACTGATAATAGAAAACCTTCATTCATATGTTGATGACTTTCTAGATTATATGATAGATGGTTTTGCTGAAGGAAAAAGCAAAGATATAATTTTTCAGGAACTATATTTAAGAGAGTTTGAATGGGATGCCAAAATGAATGTCAAAAATGACAAAGTTGATGAGGAAACAATTAAGTTCATTTTTTCATAAGCTATATATTAAAAGTTTGTTTACATACCAAATTCTAACTTGAACTGACAGACGAAGGGATTTTCAGCGTAGGCGTACTGATGTTCGCTGCGTACTGAAAATCCCTTTTTGCTTTATATTACTGGATTTTTGATGTAAAACCGTATGACAGAAGATGGGATGGCCACAAACGAACTTGGTGGATGAAAAATTCAGAATGTAGCTTGAAATCTGGCTGTTTCAGTAAGTTTTGCTGTTTGTTTTGATTTTAATACGAAACTATATTTTATGCGGAAGAGTACTCTTAACCTCCGTATATTGTGTTAAAAATAAAAATAGTTCGTATTTGGCCTTCAAGTTCCTTTATACGTACAAAAAAAGCCCAATTTTTCGGGCTTTTTTCTTTGTTTTAAAATAATTTATAGGATTGAACTAATTCGATTGATATTACTTTTTTCGCTCTTGCGAATTAAAAGTTTCTATTATTTCTCTATTAATGACTTTTTTATTCTTACAATACCAAGATATTTTGTTATTTCTAAATTCATTATTGAGACAGAAGAAATAACCATGTAAAAGTAGTTCAAAAATAAAAGAATATGTTCTTTGGAATAACCTGATTCGTGAGGAAAAATATATTCATTTTTAAAACTAGGTTTTGTATAGTCGTAATAGGCATGATACATTGGCCTACTACCATCAAAATAAAGAAAGCATCCGTTATTTATATCTAAAATCATATTATGAAATAACGATTTATCTATATCTTTATATGTGTCTTTAAAAAATGTATCTAAATCTTTTTCAACATCCATATCTATGCTTTCGCAAATCAGAAAAGTAGCCATTTGGTCACGCACTTTATTTTTAGCATTAAAACTACTGTCTTCTTTATAAGCTTTAAATATGTACGGATTATTTTCAATATCATTTTTAAGGTTTTTTATTGATGATAATTTTCGCAAAGCTTCTTTTAACGTTGACTTATTTAAATTTGACTTAACTTCAATAACTCCTACGACACTTTCAATAGGAAAAAAACGTTGTTCTCCATTTTCAATTATAGGAGTATATTCTCTATCGTATATAATAATATCACATTGCGTACTTATATTGTTAGCAGCTGTAATTACAAAACCACTGCTAATCGCCAATCGTGCAGGTAAAAAAGGTGCTAAAAAATCTCTAATTATTTTCTCGCGATACATACCAAACTCTCCAGGATGAATTAGCGTTCCTTCTTTATTTACGAATATTTGTCTTGAAAGATTTATGTAATCATCCTTGAATTGTTCTATTTTAGATTTTATAAGTTTATCAAAAATATCGTTCATATGTTTCTCCTGCATAATATCAAATATATAGGTTTGTTGTTTTTGTAGAATCACCATCACACATATATTTAAATCTATCTTAAATATTATCATAAATAATCCTTATAAACAATAACAGACGAAGGGATTTTCAGCGTAGGCGTACTGAGGTACGCTGCGGACTGAAAATCCCTTTTTTGCTTTATATTACTGGATTTTTGATGTAAAACCGGCTGGCGGATGATGGGAACGCCACAAACGAACTTGGCGGATGAAAAATTCAGAATGTGGTTGAAATCTGGCTGTTTTGGTAGTTTTTGCTGTTCGTTTTTTGTGTACGAAATCAAAGGTGTACGATTTCGTTTTATTTGAGTACGATTTTAATGCGAAACTACATTTAGTGTGGAAGAGTGCTCTTAACCTCCGTATATTGTGTTAAAATTGAAAAAGTTCGTTTTCCAGCCTTCAAGTCCCTTCATCCGCACCACGACGGTTGTTCTTATGGGAACAACCGTTTGTTTTTTATATAAAAATATTAACTGAAATAGGCATCAGATGTTTATCATCCGATGCCTTTTCCTTTATTCTCTCTTTTTATTGGCGATTACTACGCCCTGACGTGGTTCCATCTCCACATACCGTTTTTTATTCTCTATTACTTTTTTATTTTCTTCTTTAGAAGCTACAAATCCAATACAGCGGTAGTAAATATCAATTTTCTGCACCCATATACCATCAATAATTTTGGACTGATAGACCACAATTTTATCTATAAGTTCGTTGAGCATTTTAGCAGTAAGCTTGGTTACACGTGTGTATTTGCGAACTGCTGCCATAAATTTTTCTATATCTGATTCTTTTTCTTTAATTCTTTCCAATTCCAGCTGTTTTTCTTTTAATTTTGTCTGAACCTCAAGCTGCTCTTCATCATAGTTTTTAGAAAGCATCTGAAATCTTGTGTCGGTTATTTTACCCAACGCATTATCTTCATATATATTTTGATATAATCTGTTTATTTCAATATTTCTCTTGTTGAGCTGTCTGATTTCACCCTCAAGAAGCTGTGTGTTGCCCGTAATTTCTTCATTGACATATTTGCTGAGGAAACGAGCAAATTTTTCTTCATTTTCCCTTGCAAAACTCATCAATGCCTTTAATTCTGCCATAACGATTTTCTCAAGAGAATCCATTCGTATATAGTGCGTACCGGTGCATCACCTATTGTTATTGTTGTTCGCACAGTTGAAATATTTTAAATCCGGGTTTCCCTGATTAAAATGATAATTAAGATTTCCTCCACAATCTGCGCATACCAAAAGGCCGTTAAATATTGATGTCTGAAATGTTCACAAAACAAAAAGCAGCATTCTCACATGTGTAGGAATGCTGCCTGATTTTATTGAGCTGTTATTTCGCCTGATAACGAACCGATATTTATTGTATAGTTTTCTCCTGATATTATTTCCGGGCTGCTAAATATCAGCACAGAATAAGCCATTGCAGGTGTGTGTTCCAATACCATATTGCCGCTGCTATCAGTTACAATTATTGTAGTGGATGCTTTTTGACTGCCGGTATTTACCGCAATTACTCCCTGGAAAGCACTGCTGAAGCTTTGTGCCATCATTGAAGCACCGGTGCCGATAAACGTACCGCCTGAAATACTGCCGGATTTGTCGTAGTCCAAAGTAGCTGTATCACCTGAATTCGGTCCGGATACCGTGATAAAGCCATCAGTGATTTCCAATGTGCCATTTGCATCAATACCATCACCGTATGCTGTAATATCCAATATGCCGCCGGATATTGTTATACTGCCATTTGATGACGAAGACATACCACCGCCAAATTTGCCATCTCTGCCGCCAGTCACACCACTGGAATCTGTGCCGCCAGCTGCATTCAGGCCGTCATCATCAGCTGTAATATTAATATTGCCGCCCTCTATTTTTATATGAACGCCTTCAAGCCCTTCATAGCTTTCTGTAATATTTATTTCACCATTAAATACAGTCAGAATATCATCTGAATGAAATGCGTCATCACCGGAAGAAATTTCAAAACTGCCACCATTTACTGTAATTGATGAGTTGGAGTGAATTGAATCATCAGCAGAATCAATGCTAAACTCACCATTATTTATAGTCATATTTCCCACTGCTTTTATTCCTTTCATACTGTTGCTGTCAACAGTACTACTGTCTGTTGATATTACAGTTTGTGAATATCCTTTTCCTGATTTGTTCCCCTGGTGTCGGCCACCACCCATAAAACCGCCCCAGGAATCTGACTGTTGATTATCTGAATTGGCACTGCCACCACCAGTGATGATATTATAAATTCCATTTTCAATTTTCATCGTAGAAGCTGCACTGATGCCATCACCCTCTGAAGCTATATCAAAAGAACCTTTTTCGATATATAAAAACCCCAGAGAACTGTCATCAGAATTTTCTGCATGAATACCATCTTTGCCTGATACAATTTTAAAGTTGCCGTCAGCTATACACACATCGTCTTTGCCACACAGACCGTGGGCAGAACAGTTTATATCATAATTACCGCTTGTTATCGTCAGGGAATCCTTTGAAACTATCCCATGCCCTGCCGGAGAAGTAATAATCAATGTACCTTTGCCATTCAAAGTCAAATCTTCTTTTGAAAAGATTACAGCGTCGATGTTGTTTTCATCTATAGCTTCAAAAGTTCCACCATTTGATAAAATGTTTTCACTGGCTTCTGTAGTGGTAAGAAACACTTTATCGGTTTGCAGAATATATATAGCTGCACTTTTTTCATTGTGTATTGTCGCACCATCAAGCACAAGTTGGACTTTATCCTGCTTGTCGGAATTCACTATTATCATACCGTTGTCAAGCTGTCCGGAAATGACATAAGTACCCTCATCTGTTATAGTCACTGTGCTGCCAGATATTTTTACTGCATCTGATGAGCAGCTGGCTGTATTGCCTTGCAATTGTATAAACGCAGATTTGCTTTCATCATAATCTGTCTGGAAATCTCTGTTTGAAAACAAATCTGTATTATCGGATTTAACTGTCTCCTGAGACGAAACTATATCAGTTACAGAATTGATTTCGGATTTATCGCCATTACAGCCGGTGAGAATAAAAATAAATAATATCATCAATATAAACAATGATTTTATTTTCATAATAATTAATCTCCTTATAACTCTGATGCAGAATTATCCTGTTTTGAAACGGTGATTTCAAGATTTCCATTTCTGCATCTTAATTTATCAATCATTTCTTTTTCTTTTGCGGTACTACGCAGTGTAAGATCATATGTCAGTCGGTAAAGGCTGCCCATATTTGTAGTCTTTACTTTGACGAGCTCGTAATGAGAAGTGTATTTCTTTAATATAGGATCGAACACATCGGAATAATCCAGATTTTCAGGAATGGTAATAGTTAAAGTCTTGTACAGTGAATTTATTTTTGAAAAGCCATAATCCAGATTGTTATACAAAACATATAACAGGCACATTATAACAGTAAATAATACAGAGAATCCCAAATATCCCATACCGGCAATCAAACCTGAACTCATGGCGAGAAAAAGCATAGTTATCTCTTTTGCTGTCCCCGCTGCACTGCGGAACCTTACCAGGCTAAAGGCGCCTGCCACTGCCACCCCTGTACCTACATTACCATTTACCATCATTATTACCACACACACAACGGTGGGCAGTAACGCGAGAGTAACAATAAAGCTTTTTGTAAAATGGGAGCGATACATATGGCTTATAGCTATGATAATACCGGTTATTTGTGAAATCAATATGCATAAAATAAAATCAGATACACTTATAACTGTAGTCATATCTGTATCAAAAATACCCTTAAACAATGTGTCAAACATAAAACAATCCTTTCTTTTGTGGGAAAATTATATTTTTATAGGCTGTGCCATATTTTGAAAAAGAAGTTTTAAAAATTTCTTCCTGTGATAGCAATTCACTGAGCCATACAGGTATGCTGCCGGAGCATTTTATTTCCATCAGCACCTTGTCGTTTTCTATTACAGGTTCTCCATAAGCGGGCGAGGTTAAGGACAGGTCCTCTTCTCGGCATAAAATATTGTTGTCAAATGTTATTCGAAAATCTGACTTATCCAGAGAATAATAGGCCTCTCTATCGTAAGATAAAACCAGTTTCGGCTGTATAGTTTTATAAAATTGGATAAAATAATCAATTTCCTGTGATATCTGTGAATTGTCTTTACAGTGAACACCTCTGCAAAGCCAGTCCATAGCCTCTTTTTCAGGCATAGCTATACGACGCTTATATACTATACCATCATACTTTTTCTTCAGTTCCACAAACACTGTGCTTTCAGGCGTTGCTTGTGAATAACTGCGTACACGCAGTTTCTCTTTATATATCGGTTTTTCAATGGAATCCCTTATCAACTGGTAATTATGTGTATCAAAATAGATATTGTGTATCGTAACAAACCCATACTTATCCAACTTCATATACGGTGCCATTGCCCGTAAAATTAATTGTTTTTGAGGTTGTGTGAGCATATATTTGATTTCATAACGCTCAAATTTGTTTTGAATCATCTTTTTTCCTTTCGATATAATTTCATAATAAATTGTAATATACCAACTTGAACTTCAGATGACGATAAAATGATTTAAAGCTGAAAAAACTTGATTATAAAACGATGAAACTTCTATCTTTCCCAAAAGACAAATATTAAGAACCAAAGTAATCCTCCATTTGTTCTTTATAGCTGGCTTTTTTATTTTTTGTCATATCCATAGAATCATTTTAAGGCATTTTCAAGCGCAAAAATTAATTTGTAAAATTTTCGTGTAAAAGACCTGTTTTTAACAGGGGTGGAAACATTTACCAACATTAAAATCATTGGTATTGAACACGGCAATCCTTAAAACAGAATGTATCAACAGCGTCAAACTCCAAACTTTTCATCAGGCTCGCCTGATGATTGATGAATATATTTATTTTTACAACAACCAGCGTATTCAGCTGAAAACAAAACTGACTCCTGCTGAATTCAGGAGTCAGTTTGTATCTTAATTTTCAATTTCTACATCAGAATACCTTTTTTTGTACTGTCTGCATAATTTGGGGCAGTTCACTGTGGCTGTTCCCCTTTCAATCTGTATAAAAACAAAAAAGCCCCGACCTTTCGGTCAGAGCACTTTATCTATCTCCACTTTCATCAAGCGGTGGTTTCTGCCTTGCGGCTTCTCCCACTGCCCGACGATTGTTTCGTCTGCAATTTCCTTTTGTCTTCCGTCGGATTCAATCCCCGCAGATGCTTCCTCCGACTCACCCTTGTCTTCCGCTTTTGCTTCTGACCTTTCTGGGCCGTCCATTCCACGACTTGCGCCGCTTCCTTTCCGCTTTCTGACCCCCTCTGTTTTGACTTCCTTTCGTCCGTCTCAGTTTCGGGTTCTGACTACTAAGCCTCTGTTCTTCCTTTCCACTTCTTCCCGGTTCTGCCTCACAGTTGCTTCCCCGGTGCCCGTCTCCGCTCTCGCTTCCTCGGTTTCCTCTTTCTCTCCAGCCTGATTTCTCATGCCTTCCTTCCAGATTCCTGTACTCAGCTCTACTGTTCGTTTCCTTTCGCTCTTCCCTGCTTCGCTCCCACAGCCGTTCCACAGGTGCTTACCTTCCGT
>CAZYSS010000014.1:17216-28349 GCA_964649845.1 uncultured Oscillospiraceae bacterium | reverse complement strand
TCGCTGTCGCTCACTCGGAATGACATTTCGCTTCGCGAAATGCTTAAAGCTAAAGCATTTTTCCACTAGCATAGCTGGTGGTTGTCTCTAAACAAAACAAGGCACGGCATATCAATCATTGCCGTGCCTGTATTGTTTTATTCTGTCAGAACTTTCGCCAGTCTGTCTGCCAGCAGTGTTTCAAATGAGTCACCGTACATTTCTTCCCGTGTGAACTGCAGGCGGCTGATATTGCCGAAATCCGATTTTGAATTAATGGTAATTCTGACAACAGCAAAATGTATATCATTTTCTGCCAGATAATCTTTTAAAAGAATGATTATATCACTGTAACCCTTCTGTGTGCCTTTTGCCAGATTTATTTCCAGCTTTATACAGCCGAACTCCTCTGCCAGCTGATTTAAAGTTGGCGGATTGGCAAGGTCCAGCACAGGTCCTCTGTACACACCATTGTCGTCAAAGGCGTAGCTGGTGTGGCTGTAAGGGTCATCTTTCCGGCTGAAATCTGCACTGAAATACAGATTGTCCAGCAGGGTGATATAACCTTTTTCACTGGCCAACCCTGTAAATTTTGTCTTCTTTCTCCAGATGTTTGTCCTGTATTGTTCTGAATAGGTGCTGTATATGACGGAACCTTTCAGATAATTGGTCCGGTAGCCGTCACGGGCGATATTCCCCTGTGTGTCCACAGCTATGGAAAAATCGCTGTCCGGCCAGGCAGGGTCTGTATAATAGCGGTAGAGTAAAGTCAGTTCACCGTTATATGTATATGTACCTGTTGTGTCAGAGACCTGAAATTTATCAAATTCATCGCCGTAGGTCTGCTGTACATACCGGTCTATTTCCGCTGCAGCTTTTGCCTTTATGGCATCTGTATCTGTGCGGCTTTTTGTGCCTGCATAAATAATGCACAGGCAAACAATTATCCGGTATATAATCCAGGTTTTTTCATAGCGGCGGTGTTCTTCCTCGTTGCCCTCCATCAGCATCTGCAGGCGGGAATAGTCGCCTGTCTTTTCATCCATGTCGGCTATAAGATTATCACTGTTTTTCATAAATCTCCCTCCTTTGTATATAAAACCATCTGCAGGCTGAAAAAGGGACACAGACCTGCAGATTATATTGTGCAGGCAGGGATGGTATACATCATCCTATGCCGGCAACGTCCCCTACGGGATGGGTGGATAACACATATTTTGTGGGTTTGCCACGGGCGGTCGGGGTCGCCCGCCCCTACGGGGTAAGTGGTTTTGCACCAGATTTATCATATTTCGCAGGTGAACAAAGTAAGCGTAGCGGTGCCCCTACGCGGTGGGTGGAGAATTCAGGTTTTATATTTATTCCACAAGTTCTCCGTGGATTGTCACCCTGCCGCCGTCAGGGCAGGACACATCAAAGCATTTCGTCTTTTCTGTGCCATAGTCCAGCTGTGCGCCATTCTGCAATGCGAACACATATGGATAGGCGCGGTGCCACAGTTCCCGGCAGATTGGCGGGCAGAGGTCTTCCACAACAAAGACATCGCCCTGTTTATGATAGCCGCTGCGGCAGCAGCTGGCTGTAACTGTCAGTTTTACTTTTGCCATGGTTATTCCACTCCCTCCAGGTCAAACGGCGGAATAAAGCTTTCGCTGGCGGACTCGCCCTCCTGCAAAAAGCCGTTTTCCACGCCGATTTCCACCGCAAAATCCACTACCCGGTCATATTCTTCCTGTGTAATTTTACGATTTATTTCAGGGTAATCCCCCAGGTCTGTACACGGGGTGTACTGGCTCATAATGCTGATGAAAATGCTATCGCCGTATCTGTCATACAGGTATTCCACGGCGGCCTTTGCCGCCTGCACCTGCCCCGGCAGCACAAGATGGCGCACAATAACGCCTTTGCGTATAATGCCATCATCGTCAAACACACATTCCGGCTGCTGGCGCACCATTTCATCAACAGCGGCTTTTGCATACTGCACATAGTCAGCTGCTTTGGAATAGCGGGATGCCGCAGCGTTGTCCATATATTTGAAATCCGGCAACCATATATCAACTATACCTTCCAGCATTTTTATGGTTTCCACCTTTTCATAGCTGCTGGTGTTGTAAACTATTGGCAGTGTCAGGCCTTTTGCCTTTGCCAGTTTTACCGCCTGTATTATCTGCAGGGTGTAGTGGGTAGGGGTTACCAGATTGATATTCAATGCACCCTTTGCCTGCAGTTCCAGAAATATATCAGCCAGTCTTTCCACGGTAATTTCTTTGCCAAATCCACCTGTGGAAATCTCCTTGTTCTGGCAGAACACACATTTCATATTACATCCGGAGAAAAACACCGTGCCGCTGCCTTTTTCACCGCTGATACAGGGTTCTTCCCACATATGCAGTGCCGCACGGGAGATTTTTACAGTATCGGGCATTGAGCAGAACCCCGGTTTTATATTTCTGTCCACATTGCAATTGCGCGGACAGATGTTGCATACACTCATTATATATCCAGCTCCAGTACTACAGGGCAGTGGTCACTGCCAAAAATATCGCTGCGGATTTTTGCATCCTTTATATTGTCTTTCAGGCTGTCTGACACCACAAAATAATCAATACGCCAGCCTGCGTTCTTCTCTCTGGCTTTGAAGCGGTAGCTCCACCAGCTGTATGCGCCCTCCAGGTCCGGGTACAGGTGGCGGAAAGTATCTGTGTGGCCGCTTTCCAGCAGCTGACCAAACTTTTCCCTTTCCTGGTCGGAAAAGCCAGGGTTCATTCGGTTGGTTTTTGGGTTTTTCAGGTCGATTTCATTGTGTGCCACATTAAGGTCACCGCAGAGAATCACAGGTTTGGTCTGTGACAGTTTCAGCATATATGTACGCAGTTTGTCCTCAAAATCCATTCTGTAGTCGATTCTTGCCAGACCCTCTTTGCTGTTCGGGGAATATGATGTAATAAGATAAAATTTTTCATATTCCAGAGTAATCAGCCTGCCTTCATCGTCCACATAATCGTCCATACCTGTTGAAACAGACAGCGGTTTGTGCTTTGTGAAGATGGCAGTGCCGGAATAGCCCTTTTTCACTGCGCTGTGCCAGTACTGCTCATAGCCCGGCAGTTCCATTGAAATCTGATCCGGCTGCAGCTTGGTTTCCTGCAAGCAGAAAAAATCTGCATCTTCAGCGTTAAAAAATTCCATAAAGCCTTTGCCCATACAGGCGCGCAGGCCATTAACATTCCAAGAAATAAATTTCATTGCTATCTCCTTTGAAAAGATATTTTTTTCATTATACAATACACCGCCTGCCTTTTTCAACAATACCGTTCTTGAATAAAAGCACAATATATGGTAAGATATTCTTCAGTAAAAAATATTTTCAAACGGAGTGATAAAACATGGGCGTACCAAAGGATAAAAGAGAAGGCGTTGCCGAAATTCTTACATATATCCCTTACTTTGAAACAGTTGAAGAAGATATGATCAGCCGCGTGGTAACACAGGAGCTGGAAGAAGACGGCTCTATGCCTGTTGACACAATTATGTACCGGAACCCTATTCTGGGTTTTGTGGAAGATGCATACGTTGCAAACATTCTTGAGCCAAAGTACATCGAAATTATGAATGCTGAAGCAATGGGCGAAATTGAACTGGAAGTTCTGATTTACGGTCTGTCACAGGCCAGCTATCAGCTGACAATGGCTGTGCTTACCTGCATTATCCGCCAGGAACAGTTTGCACCTGGTCTGTGGGGTATGGCTACTAAAGAAGGCTGGTTTTTGAAAATTCTGCAGCGTCTTGAAGTGCTGATGGACGAAGAATAATTTTTTCACTGAAAACTCCGCAAATGCGGAGTTTTTCTTGTTTTTGCTATTGCGAAAAAATTAACAAAGTATTATTATATTTCTATAGATATATACCGTAAAGGAGAACAGACTATGGATTACCGCAAAAGAGCAGAAGATATATATGAATACGTGCAGGGCATACGCCGCCAGCTGCACCAGTGGGGAGAAGTTGGCTTTGATCTGCCACAGACAGTGGCCCTTGTGGAAAAAGAACTGACAGCGATGGGTATTGAAAACCACCGCGTAGGCAAAGCGGGTGTGTGCGGCATTATAGGCAAAGGCGAAAAATGTGTGCTGCTGCGCGCTGATATGGACGCCCTGCCAATGGATGAAACCACAGGTCTGCCATATGCATCCACCAGTGGCGGTACACACAGCTGTGGTCATGACTGCCACGCTGCAATGCTGCTTGGCGCCGCAAAACTGCTGAAAGAAAACGAAGCAAACCTGAAAGGCTGTGTAAAACTGATGTTCCAGCCTGCAGAAGAACTGCTGCAGGGTGCTGTGGATATGATAGAACACGGCATTCTGGAAAATCCAAAACCTGACGTGGCATTTGCCACCCACGTTTCTGTGGGGCTGCCGGGCAGCACAGTGGGCAGGGTTACATATTCATCCGGCCCGGCACTGTATTCCGGTGACGCTGTAAAAATAGAAATCACAGGCAAGGCATCCCACGGGGCAGCAGCCTTTATGGGGGTGGACGCTATCAACATTGCCGCTCATATTGTGGTGGCGCTGAACGAGATTATTTCCCGAGAAATACCACTGGACGAACATTCCGTTGTTCTGGTGGGTAAAATCAGCGGTGGCGAAACTGTAAACACCACTGCAGGCAGTGCCGTGCTGGAAGTTTCCATCCGCGCGCAGACAGAGGAAAAACGCAGCTTCCTGAAACAGCGTGTGAAAGAAATAAGCGAAGGCATTGCAGCCACATTCCGCGGCAAGGCAGATGTGCAGTTTGTATACGGTATGGCACCGCTGTACTGCGACCCGCAGACTGCCGCTGACGCACACAGATATGTTTCACAACTGGGCTACATACCTGTATGTGTACCTTGTGCAGGTGGCACAGAAGACTTTACAGCTGTGGCCAGCAGAGTGCCGTCAGTTATGCTTAACCTTGGCGCAGGCAGTCTGGAAGAAGGACATCTGTGTTCAATGCACAATGCAGGTATGATTGTGAACGAAGACGCTCTGCCTACAGGTGTGGCAATCTACTGCCAGTGCGCAACACAGTGGCTGGAAGAAAACGCTTAACCTATAAAATAAAATCGATGTAAATACCTATGCCCTGCTGTAATCACAGCAGGGCTTTTGTTTATATTGTGTCAGATATGCAAACCTGTGGACTTTTATAACAAAATAGTGTATGATATGTGTGTTGAATTATGCCCTTTTGAAGGAGGAAATATATATGAAATTAGGTATCGTGGGTCTGCCTAACGTAGGCAAAAGTACACTGTTCAATGCTATTACCAATGCCGGTGCTGCAAGTGCAAACTTTCCGTTCTGCACAATTGAGCCAAACGTAGGTGTGGTAGCTGTTCCTGACGAAAGACTGGACAGACTGGCAGAGATGTACAACCCTAAAAAATATACACCTGCAACAATTGAATTTGTTGATATTGCAGGTCTGGTAAAAGGCGCAAGCCACGGTGAAGGTCTGGGCAACAAGTTCCTTTCCCACATCCGTGAGGTTGACGCCATTATCCATATGGTACGTTGCTTTGACAGCGACGACATTATCCACGTAGAAGGCAGCGTTGACCCTCTGCGTGATATTGAAACAATTGACCTGGAGCTGGTGCTGTCCGACCTGGAAATCGTACAGAGAAGAATTGACAGAACAAAGAAAGCCGTAAAAGGCGATAGAAGCCTGGGCGACCTGATTGTTATGCTGGAAAGACTGGAAGAATATCTGGGTGAAGGCAAAAACGCACGTGGCTTTGAACTACTGAACGAAAAAGAAGAAGAATGGTTCAAGGAAATGCCTCTGCTGTCTGCAAAACCTGTTATCTATGCCTGCAACCTGTCTGAAGATGACCTGCTGGAAGGCATTGAAGCAAACCAGTATTACCCAATCGTAAAACAGAAAGCAGCAGAAGACAAGAGCGGCTGTCTGCCAATCTGTGCAAAGATTGAAGAAGACGTAAACGGTCTGTCCAGAGAAGAAAAGAAAGAATTTCTGGCTGAACTGGGTCTGGAAATCAGCGGTCTGGATACACTGATTCAGGAAAGCTATTCTCTGCTGGGTCTTATCAGCTTCCTGACTGCCGGCCCTGAAGAAGTAAGAGCATGGACAATAACAAAAGGTACAAAAGCACCACAGGCTGCAGGTAAAATCCACTCTGACTTTGAACGCGGCTTTATCAGAGCTGAAATCATCGCTTATGACGACCTGATGGCCTGCGGCACAATGGTGGCTGCAAAGGAAAAAGGTCTGGTGCGCAGCGAAGGCAAGGAATACGTGATGAAAGACGGCGACGTAACACTGTTCCGTTTCAACGTCTGATTTAACAGTTTTCACACATTAAGCCTATATTATAAAGATAACAAGTATGTTTTATAACGTATCTGTCCCCTTTTGACGAGCAGAATGGGTTATATTCTCTGAAGGAGGATTAATATGGGTATTGGATTTATGTTTATACTGCCGATTATATTCTGGATTTTTATAGTGGGGCTGATTGTAGCTGTAAGCAAAAGCGGCACCCGCTACAGCCGCCCTGCACAGACCAGGTCTGCAGGCAGCTCTGCCACACAGAGGTATATGCAGAACACCGCCAGAAAGCCTGCCGGCCGCGTGTCCAGCGAAAGGCCGAAGATGCAGGAGGGTCTGTTTGATATGAAGCTGGATGGCAACGGAAAAAGCCACAAGGGTTTCTCCCTGGGAGATTTTCTGGGTAAATCCGGATTTGACAGATATGAAACAAAAGGTCAAAAGAAAGATTTTGTAAACGGCTACGACAGGACTGTCAATGTGAAAAAGGCGAAGCATATGCAGTTTACACATACATATGACGGTCACGAACCATGGGACAACTGCCTGCCAAAGGAAAAAGACCCGTGGGACAAAGATTTTTATGCTTAAGACTTTTCTGGCCCCTTCTGTAAAATGGGGGCTGGCTGACGCAAGTCAGACTGGAGGATTCATTTAATTTCCCCAAAAAATATTCTTTTAACGAATCCCTCCGGCACTTTATGCCCCCTCCCTGAAGGTGAATTGGCCAGCAGCCAAGAGAGCCCGGCCTGGGCCGTTAACAAGGGAGGCTTTCAAAAGAATTATATATGAGGTAACTTATGAAAACAATTGGTGTTATCGGCGCTATGCCGGAAGAAATTACATTGCTGAAAAGCCGTATGGCTGACGTTACAACCGAAAAAGTGGCAGGTCTGGAAATTTTCACAGGCACTCTCCACGGCAAAAACGTGGTTCTGACACAGAGCGGTATGGGCAAAGTGGCCGCCGGTGCTGCCACACAGCTGCTGATTACAAAATACGGTATTGACGCCATTATGTTCAGTGGTATTGCAGGCAATATGACCAGCAAAATCGGCGTGGGCGATGTGGTGGTTTCCAGAGAAGTTGTTTACCACGATGCTGAAATTTCTATGATTAATCAGCACTACCCAAATATGGACAGCTACTTTGGCGATGAAAATATGATTGCCGCCGCAAGCCGTGCATGCGAAGAAACAAACACAAACTACATAGTGGGCAAAATTGCCACAGGTGATAAATTCATCGGTGAAACAGAACAGAAAAACGCTATCGCAGCTTTCTGTGACCCTGACTGTGTTGAAATGGAAGGCGCTGCAATTGCACATATCGCTTGCAAAAACGATGTGCCTTTTGTAATCATCCGTGCAATGAGCGACAACGCTGACGAAACAGCCAGGGAAGAACTGGTTGAAAAGCATTTTGATATTTCCGAATACTGCGACAAAGCTGCAGATATCTGCGAACTGTGCATTAAATACTGTTAAGAAAGCTGGGAACTATTATGGCAGAACTGAATTTGCATTATCATCGTGACACACAGGGCAGAAAATGGCTGGTGGCTGTGATGGGCAGTGGGGACAGGCTGGAAATACCTGACACTGTTTACGGCATTGCAGGCGGTGCATTTATGATGGCAGGTCAGTTGACAGAGATTGTGATTCCCCTGTCGGTAAAGGAAATTGTGGGGGATGTGTTTGGCCGCTTTGATGAAAGACTGACAATTTATTGCGCTGCATCTGCAAAGCCTGAAGGCTGGGCAGACAGCGAAGTGCCGCTGAACAAAGAGGAAAGCGGTATGGAGATGATGCACAACTACTGGCTGGGCAGTGCAAAGTTCACCTTTGACGCCAATGGCATATTGTCTTATCTGCCATACCAGTACCGCAACGCACGGCCAAAGGTTGTGTGGGGCTATAAAGGATAATATTATATTTTGAAAAGGCGCTTACGGGCGCCTTTTTGTGCAATATTTTCCAGCTGTTATCCGTATTGATAATAAAAGCTGAAAGGGGTATTTTTATGAAAAGATTTACAGCATTGGTATTGGCTGTGATTATGGCGTTTTCCGTGGCAGGATGTGCAGAGGGCAGTAGCAGTACCAACCTGATGCAGGGCATTACGGCATATCGGGCAGAAAAGCCTGAAAACCCACAGGAAACGGCACAGGCTCTGACAGATTTATCCGCCAGACTGTTCAGCCGGTGTGTGGGGGAAGAAAATCTGCTGATATCCCCTGCCAGCATAATATATGCCCTGGGTATGACAGCCAACGGTGCAGACGGACAGACTCTGGCAGAGTTTGAAGCCCTGTTGGGCGCTGACATAAGCGAGGTAAACAGCTGGCTGCTGCAGTATAAGCAAAGCCTGCAGACAGACAGCAAAGCCAGCCTGCATATGGCAAATGCCATATGGTTCAGGGATTACGGCTTTGTTCCCGGCGAGGAATTTCTGCAGACCAACGCCGCATATTACGATGCAGGTGCATACAGCGCACCTTTTGATGATTCCACTGTAAAAGACATTAATAATTTTGTAAAAAAGAACACTGACGGGCAGATTGATAAAATTATAGACAGAATTGAGCCGTCCACAGTGATGTTTCTGCTGAACGCCCTGTCCTTTGATTCAAAATGGGCGGAAAAATACAGAGAAGCACAAATCAGTGATGATATATTCACAAAATATGACGGCGCACAGCAGACAGTGTCTATGATGTACAGCGAAGAATATGTGCACCTGCAGGACGAAAACACCAACGGCTTTGTAAAAAACTATGCAGGTGGCGGATATAAATTTGTGGCGCTGTTGCCAGACGAGGGTGTGGATATACAGGAATACGCCCGCAGTATGACAGGCGAAAAATTGACAAACCTGTTGAAAAAACCGACAGGCAGGACTGTTCTGGCGAAAATACCGGAATTCAAAACCGATTATTTTGTGCAGCTGGCGGATGTGCTTCCCGTAATGGGACTGGAAACTGCCTTTGATCCATATGCCGCAGACCTGACAAGGCTGGGCAGTGCAGACAACAACCTGTATATAAGCAGTGTGCTGCACAAAACCACCATAACTGTGGACCGCGGTGGTACAAAGGCTGCAGCCGTTACATTGGTGGCTGCAACCGAAAATGCTGCGGCACCTGAACCGGAAGTGCCTGCAAAGGTGTATCTGGACAGACCTTTTGTATATATGATAATTGATGCAGACAGCAGCCTGCCACTGTTTATGGGTATGGTGCTGGAGGTGCAGTGATAAAATGAAAAAAGCGGAGAGAAATCCAATGTCATTAAGTTAAGTATTTTCGAAAAATATCAACTTGGTAAAACAATTTAAAATGTCATTCTGAACGAAGCGACGCGTGCCCTTCAGGGTAAGAATCTTAATCACAGTGTTAGAACCAAGATTCTTCGTCACTTCGTTCCTCAGAATGACATATTTTTTATCTAAATGGCATTGGAGAGAAATCTCCGCTTTTTGTTGTTATATGGCAGGGAGCCTTGTATAATGGGGCGGTTGGTGGAAAATTTATATATTTTGTGGTTAAGCCGCGCGCGAACACAGTTCGCCCTACACAGGTACAGCAATATTCAAATTCAATCGTTATCCACGGGCGGTTGTTTGAAATCACACAAAACCAGAAAATGTCATTCTGAATGAGTGAAACGAGCCGAAAGACCTCCGATATTCAGCATACGGCTGAGATTCTTCAGCGGTTTCACCACTTCAGAATGACAAAGTGATAATTTTTCGGGCGGGGACTCCCGTCCCTACGCGGTTTGAGTGTAAAATCAAGTTTCGTAAGAGAGGATTTCTACGCCCTCCCATTATGGGATTGGGGAAATATATTTTTTATAGTTAATCCACAGGACGGGAAAGCTGTACACTGTGTGTGAAATCATACTGCAATAAAAAAGACGGCGTGTGCCGTCTTTTGATTTTGCTTATTCTTCGGCTGTGCCTTTTCTTTTTGCAAGGAAACCGCCGATTATTTCTTTTGCCAGATGGATGGCGCTGATAAGCTGTCTGCGGTAGATAAACAGATATATAAGCATACCTGCCACGCTGACAATCAGTTTTGCCACAAAGTTTTCGTTGAGCACGCAGGCTGCAACTGTGAGGCCGAACATCACAAGTATAACCAGTGTTGTGCGCTTTGCACTGACAATACTGCAGTACAATTTCTGTGCAATGATTGTTCTGTACAGGAACATAACCACATTGGCGCCTGCCAATGCTACACATACGCCGTACAAACCAAATTTCGGTGCCAGTACCATACAGAAAACTATGTTGCACACTACAGACAGACCTATACCGATAGTGTCGTGGATAGGTTTTTTAGCGATTGAGATGCCGTAAACTGTGGTTTCTGCAATAATTGAGAACACAGGCACCAACAGCATAATTGGAAACACTGCCATACCGCTGCGGTAGTCAGGGCCAAGAAAGAAGAAGATCACATCTTCAAAAGCCAGCAGTACGCAGAAAAATTCCACAATAAGAAATGTCAGATAATCGTGTACCTGTTTGATTTTTTCCTGCTCTGTTTTGTAGTTCGCATAGATAAATGCAGACCAGAATGTTGCAAAACCGGCCTGAATAATAGCTACCACATTGGACAACAGGCTGACCATACTGAATACACCGGCAGGGCCGTTACCGATAGTTTTTGAAATATACACCTTTGAGAAAAGGCTGTTGAGCCACAGCATTATAGCTGTAGGTGCCAGGGCTATGCCATATGGCAGAATATATTTGTCTGCCTTGGAGAACAACACCTTTGGAGAAAAGGACACCCAGCTTCTGTTT
>CAZYSS010000014.1:15547-17206 GCA_964649845.1 uncultured Oscillospiraceae bacterium | reverse complement strand
GTTTGGCCACAGGAACACAAATGCAAAAATGCACATACCTATTGTGAACCACAGCACCATATTTTCAAAGGTAGGGTTGATAAACACGGCAATCAGATAGAACATCTTGCTGAAAAACTGCATTGTAACACTTTCAATGGTGTACAGCTTGATACTGCCTTCCATACGGTACATAATGTTCAGGTATCTGCCTATCATTGACATAAAGGCATTTAGGAACAGCATGGCAAGATACACATTGCCCATAGGCTCTGTGAAGAAAATTGCCAGCACCTGCTGTGGGAAGAACACGCAGCAGATTGCCGCTGTGACAACAAGCACCAGTGTAGACAGGCCAAAGCAGGCACCGAACAGCCCTTTTTTGTCCAGCGGGTGCGGAGGCTCATTGAAAAAGCGGATAAAGGACTGGTCCAGACCAAGAATACAGATATTCATAAACAGAGTTGTGGTGGAAATAAATATATCCACCTGCCCCCATACTGCAGGGTCAACCAGCCATGCCACCAGCAACAGGGAAATGCCATAGATAAGAAAATTCACCACTGTGGCAATGGAGTATTTTAAAATAGAAACCAGAAAGCTGACAGGTGAAAGTGAGGATTTTTCTTCCATTTACTTCCCTCCTACATAAACTTTTTGATATTTTCCATGTATTCCTGCTGTTTTTCTTTGGAAACACGGGTGTTTTTGATATGGCCGTAAATTCTTCCTGCCCATGTGGACAGTGGACCAAAAATTTTCATTTTGCCTGGGTCAAGACGAATGGCATACATTGCGTGCAGACCGATAAGTGAAAAGAATTTCAGCCAGCTGAAGGATGGCTTGAAGTGGTCAAAAGGCTTTCTGTCGCCTTCATCTTCCAACAGAACTTTTTCCAACACATCAGCCATACGGATATAGCTTGGGGTGTCTGTGAAATCATAATGGGACAGCATCAGCTGTTCGTCTATAGGGAACTTCGGATTTTCAATGCTAAAGCATTTTACAAAATCTTCGTAATTATCAATATGGTCACAGTCCTTGTAAACCACAGGGTCATATTCCCATTCGATTGGGTATGGGCGCAGCACAAAACAGCTTTTATTTGCAAAATAGATTTCTGCAATTGATGTGGACATCCAGGAGAAAATTGTATCGGCAGCTGTAATCCACTGCTTTACAGAATAGTCTGTGATAAGGTGAAAGTTTTTGTGCTTGGCTGCCATCTGTTCAAGGATAGGGCTGTTCCACTCGCTCGGGTGGCGGCGGTAAACAAATTCAATCTGCTGGCCGTCTTCTGTCTGCAGATACTTGTCCACCCAGTCCAGAGTGGTGTTCATTGTTTTCTGGCTGGTGATTTTAAACTGGTTGAAGCCTACCCCTGCCAGCTTGTTCAGTTCTTCAACCTCCTGGTCTGTCATATAGGCAGTGGAGAAAGAGGATATGTAAAGAACCAGCTTTTTGTTTTCGTCCAGACCGAATTCGCGGCACAGTTCAGCCTTTGGTTTGTAGTAGCCGTTGAACTGCTCGCGGAGAAAGTCCATCTGGATAGGGCCTGTGATGGCTGTGTTTTCAATCGGCACACCGTATTTTACAATTCTGTCTCTTGCCTGTGTGCCCCAGCAGGTGTGCATTGCATAGGATGCTGACTGGCCGCAGTTGAAAAATGGGCTGTTTTCC
>CAZYSS010000014.1:0-15537 GCA_964649845.1 uncultured Oscillospiraceae bacterium | reverse complement strand
CAGCACCTGTTCCCAGTGCAGGTTTACAACTTTGTTGCATACGCCAACGTTGTTGTAAACAAAGCTGTTCATTGTTTTGTCGTCATACATAGCAGAGGCTACAAGCACCTTTGGCTTTTTCCAAGTGAAATATTTCAGCTTCTTTCTGTCCAGCAGCTGACGGATTTCCGCTGTATAGCCGCGGCGTTCCAGTTCCCGTTTCAGCAGGGTGATGCTTTCATATTCTCTTACGATATGTTCATATAAAATCAAAAAATCAAGTGCCATTTTTTACTCCTATCTGTCAAAAAGCATCTGTGTGAACAGCGGCAGACCGCTGTAAACATCCAGATGGAAGCCGTCATAGAACAGGTCTTCACTGAAAACATTTGTTTCGTTGTATTCAAAATTGATTACTTCTGTATATGGTGAAACAGTATCGATAAATGAAAGTATATGTTTATCGATACCCAGCGGTTCCACCACCAGTTCTTTCAGGGAATCATCCATAGGCGGCATAACTGTGTACAGTTTCACACCTTTTTCCTGACATATTTTTGCCAGTTCCACATATCTTTCCACATCGGCTGTGTCATAAACATAATTTGCACAAACACCTTTGATTGTATCTGCATATTCCATCAGGTTTTTGCGGTATTCGCGTTTTGTGCCGTCTTCGTAGTAATAGTCTTCATCAGTCCAGTCTTTGTGATGAGGCTCTGCAACGTTTTTGATGCCAAGGATAAACCATTTGATTTCGTTCAGCATTTCAACATTGTAGTTGAAGTTCAGCATATAGGCAAATGGGTTCGTAGCGGTGGTTTCAATACTGCTCATTCTGTCCTTGTAGTAGCTTTCGTTCAGTGTGTAAAAGCTGGCTGCAAAGTAAACTGTGTGGATGTCAGGGTTTTCTTCCAGTGCGTATTCCAGCAGGTCCATGCTTTCATTGAAAGATGCGCCGCCGAAAGACAGCTGTGAAACAGGTTCCCCCACATATTCTTCCACCAGAGTCATATCAAAGTGAGCCATCTTACTGTCACCAAGGATAAGCACATCAGCCGGGGCTTTTGTGAATTCACGCACGCGGTACATGGCACTGTCACCGGAGTATTCGCTATTTTTCAGACCAAAATAATTGTACGGCTCAAATGCAATGAAAATTGCAAAATATATGATAACCGGCACTGCTGCCAGAGCCAGTTTTTTTACAAGCTTTGTCATAAAAACCTCTTTTAATTATTTATTCCATCATAATATTATATAATATTATAAGGGGTTTGTAAATAAAGGGATGGAAATTATGGTTTGTTGCACCCGTGGTACAATAAATGCGTAGGGGTCGGGTTTCCCGTCCCACGGACAACCACAGAACCCGAGTTCTGTCATTCCGAGTGAGCGATAGCGACGCAGACTTCGCGATTGTTATTCGGGGAAACATTCCCCGAACCCCTTTTCTTCGGGACGTCCAGGAGGCCGTCCCCCTACGCGTTTATCCAATAAAAATGCCCTGCGGTGAGCAGGGCGGTTTGACGTTATGTTTTACATAACTCTGGAGCCGTTGATATTCACTTCAAAACTGCAGCCGAAATAATCTGCGGCGCGGCGGCACAGCAGCATTCTGTTCAGGAAGATTTCAAAATATTCTGAAATTTGGCTGATTTGTTCGTCAATTGTCAGATAGAGGATGATTTTCTTTTCCTCCGGCTGTACCACCAGCTTTGATTTGTCCACAGCGTAGTTCACCCTGTCGTGAATATCAATATTTATATCCGCTTTTGGTCTTACACGGCTGCGGCGCACATCGCTTTTGTCTGCCAGAATCAGTGCAGCACAAAGTTCGTTTACCGGGTAGGCAGTATGTTCGTCGTGGTTGCCTATGGCGCAGATAATCTTACCTGTTTCCTCTGCAGGCATACCCATTTTGTCCAGCAGGCGGAAAGCCATTACAGCACCGGACTGGGCGTGGTCAATCCTGTTCACCACGTTACCTATATCATGCATATAGCCTGCAATCTGCCCCAGCTCCACAGTGCGCCGATCATAGCCCAGTTTTGTCAGTATGATGCCTGCCACATCTGCACAGCGCACCACGTGGGCAAAGCTGTGTTCTGTGAAACCCAGACTTTTCAGGGTTTCATCTGCCATGCGTATATATGTTTTTATCTCTTCATTGTTCTTTACATCAGTATATGTTATCATCTGTTTACCTCTTTTCCTCTACAATTATATTTTATCACCTGTGCAGTGTTTTACAACAGTCTTCACAAAATTCTTTTTTATTTTTTACATTTCCTTCACAGTTTTTGTTTCATAGTTTTACACCGATTTTACAAAAGGTATTTTTTATGAGCAATTTGCACAATAAAAGCTTACTTTTATCTCTGTCGATTTGTCCTTTAAGGGATTGACTTTGTTATATAAGTATAATATGATAATATCAGCAAAATTATCGATAAAAAATTTTTTATTTGGGAGATAATATATGAATAGACAAATTTCCAAACGGACACTGTACCGTCTGCCTATCTACTTGTCCTTGCTGCAGGAAAAGGAAAAAGAAGGCGTGGAGTACATATCCGCCACCGCCATTGCCAATCTGCTGGATTTAAACCATGTGCAGGTGCGCAAGGACCTGTCCTGTGCTTCCAGCGCCGGCCGTCCTAAAGTGGGCTATGAAACCAAAGTGCTTATACGCGACCTGCAGGAATTTCTGGACTACAACAACACGAAAGTAGCAGTTATTGTGGGGGCCGGTGACCTGGGCAAAGCCCTGCTGGGATATAACGGGTTCAACAGCTACGGACTGAACGTGGTTGCTGCCTTTGATACAAACAAGGAAATCTGCGGTTCACAGATAAAAGGCAAGCCTATCTACAGCACAGATGTGCTGGATAAAAAAATCAAAGAACTGAATGTGGTAATAGGCATTATAACCACACCTGCACAGTATGCACAGGAAACCTGTGACAGACTGGTTAAAAACGGTGTGAAAGCCATCTGGAACTTTGCGCCTATATCCCTGAATGTTCCAAAAGATATTATTGTCCAGAACGAAAATATGGCAACAAGTCTTGCTATTCTTTCCAGCAAGCTTAACGATATACTATAATTATTTTACCATAAACCAGGAGATTGATTTACGATGCAAAAATTTGACACACGAGTTCAACATCTGAAATACAAAGTGCTTCGTGAAATGACAAGAAATGCCTTCAACGACACGCTTTTGGAAAACTTTTCAGAAATTCCAAAAATTATTATGCCTAACAAAGAACCTACTATGCGCTGCTGTGTTTACAAGGAAAGGGCAATCATCACAGAACGTATGAAAATAGCTATGGGCGGCGACAAAACCAACCCTAATGTTATCGAAGTTATCGGCATAGCCTGTGACGAATGTCCTGTAGGCGGCTATCAGGTATCTGATTCCTGCCGTGGCTGTATCTCAAAACGCTGCAGTGACGTATGTCCTGTAGGCGCAATTACATTTGATGCAGAACACCGCGCCCATATCAACAAGGAAAAATGCATCAACTGCGGTAAATGTGCACAGGCCTGTCCGTTCAGCGCTATCCGCAACAACATCCGTCCTTGCCAGGCCGCATGTAAAGTAAACGCCATATCCATCAACGAAGATCAGTCCGCAAAAATTGACGATGAAAAATGCATCGCCTGCGGTGCCTGTACATACCGCTGCCCGTTCGGCGCCATCGTTGACAAGAGCTACATCCTGGATGTGGTGGAAATGATTAAAGAAGCGAAGAAAAACGGCACAAAACTGTATGCTATGGTTGCACCTGCAATCGCCAGCCAGTTCAGCTATGCAAAGCTGGGGCAGGTTGTTTCCGGCATTAAAGAACTGGGCTTTACAGACGTGAAGGAAGTTGCCCTGGGCGCAGATATGGTTGCCCTGAAGGAAGCTGCAGAACTGGCTGAAAAAGGCAAACTGACCAGTAGCTGCTGTCCTGCATTTGTTTCCTATATCCACAAATTCCACCCTGCAGCAGTGCAGTATATCTCCCACAATTATTCACCAATGGCTGAACTTGGTAAATACATAAAAGACCAGGACCCTACAGCAAAAACTGTATTTATCGGTCCTTGCACTGCAAAGAAAGCTGAAATGCAGAAAGAAAATGTGCATCCGTATGTGGACAGCGTAATCACATTTGAAGAACTGCAGGCGCTGCTGGACAGCCGTGAAATTGACGTGACAACACTGAATGAAGACGAACTGAATGATGCATCATTCTACGGCAGAATTTTTGCACACAGCGGCGGTCTGACAGGTGCCGCTGCCCGTGCACTGGAAGAACAGGGCATCGACTTTGAAGTGAAACCTGCTACCTGCAGCGGTGTGGACGAATGTAAACTGGCACTGCTGAAGCTGTCCAAAGGTGTGCTGAAAGAAAACTTTATCGAAGGTATGATATGCGAAGGCGGATGTATCAACGGTGCCGGCTGTCTGACACATATGGGTCCTAAAGCAGCAAACAAAGTGGATGTTCACGCAAAACAGTCCACAGTGGAAACAATCAAATCTGCTGTTGAAAGCGCTAAAATTTAAATAATGCAGAAAAAAGACAGGTGGAAACGCCTGTCTTTTTATTAAAGCAACCTCGTAGGGGAGGGCTTCCACGCCCTCCCATTGACGGGACGTTGTGGGCAACGTCCCCCTACGCGATTAGACAATTCCCTTTTGTAGGGAACGGTTTTGACCGTTCCTTTTTTTGGGCTGACGGCCTTGCACCACCCACGAATCGCCCGTTTATTATACTTTTCTGATAAAACAGGCACAGCAGAAATGCTGTGCCTGTTTTATCATATTTCGTATTCTGTCAGGGATGCGTTATCCGGTGAGTAGGTTGCCAGGGTTTCTGTGTCCAGGTCTTCAAAATATGTACGGATAATCCTGCACACACCACCATGGCATACGAGAAGTACATTTTTGCCGGGATAATTTTTCTTTACATCGTCCAGCAGATTGTACACGCGCTGTGCCACCTGCATCATTGATTCACCACCCGGATGTCTGGATGCCAGCTGTCTTTTGCCTGCAAGGAAGCGTGGGTCTTTGCGGTCCACTCCTTCATAGATGCCAAAGTGTTGCTCTATCAGACGCTCATCAATCTGCACGGGCAGATTATAGCGGTCTGCCACAGCCTTTGCAGTCTGTCTCGCCCTGAGCATAGGGGAAGAAATAATCAGGTCTATATGCCGGTCTGCTGCATTGTCTGCCAGTTGCTGCGCCTGTTGCAGCCCCAGTTCTGTAAGAGGTAAATCTGTTCGGCCGCAAACCTTATTTTCTGCATTCCACTGTGTCTGGCCGTGACGTGCCACATAAATTTTCATACTCTGCCTCCGATTTTTTGCTGAAAACAGTATATCATATTTTATCTTAAAATGGTATACTGATAAGAAACTGCAAGGAAGACTTTATCAGGGGGGAGAGGAATTGTACAACTCCTCTCCTGTTTATTTTCATACACTTTCCTTTGTATTTTTATATCATATGTTGTATAATCTTTAATATAATGGAAAACTGTATTTTTACGTGAAATTGGCAGGTGTATTATGTATAAAAACGAGAATATTTATGCAGTAGTGCTTGCTGCAGGAAAAGGCACAAGAATAGGCTTTGACAAAATGCTGTACAAACTGGATAAGTACGAGGTGGCACACCATTCCATACAGGCATTTCAGGACAATGAATATGTGGACAGCATTGTGGTGGCAGCCGGTGACAATATTGAAGAAATAAAGGAAATAGCTGCAAGATTCAGCAAAGTGAAAACAGTGGTAAAAGGCGGTGCAACCCGCGCCCTGAGCGTGATTAACGCATTGGAAACCATTGAGGGCAATGGTCTGGTGGCAGTACATGATGGTGCAAGACCATTTGTAAGCCAGGCTGTGATAACCCGGGCAATTGAAGGTGCATATGAACACAAAGCGGCTGTGCCATGTGTAAGGGTAAAGGATACAATAAAGCAGTCCGGTGGTGATTTTATAGAGGCTACACCTGACAGAAACAGCCTGTATATCACACAGACGCCACAGGTTTTTGATGTAAATTTATACAAAGAACTTGTAAACAAATACTTTAACGACAGTATTACAGATGACGCCCAGCTGTTTGAAAAAGCAGGGGTAAAGGTGAAGATCACACAGGGCGCATATGAAAATTACAAAATAACAACAATTGACGACATAAAAAAGGAGAAAAAGATGAGAATAGGACACGGCTATGATGTACACAGACTGGTGGAAGGCAGAAAACTGATTATGGGTGGCGTGGAAATTCCATACGAAAAAGGTCTGCTGGGACATTCTGACGCAGACGTGGTGCTGCACGCAGTAAGTGATGCCCTGCTGGGTGCACTGGCTCTGGGAGACATAGGCAAGCATTTTCCTGACACTGACCCACGCTACAAAGGTGCTGACAGCCTGCAGTTGCTGCGCCACGTGGCAGATATGATTTTTGACAGAGGTGCAGATGTGGAAAATGTGGACGTGACAATTCTCTGCCAGAGACCAAAACTGGCACCACATATCCCACAGATGAGGGCAAATATTGCAGATGCCCTGCACTGCGATATAGACAGGGTGTCTGTAAAAGCCACAACAGAAGAAGGTCTGGGCTTTACAGGAGAAGGTCTGGGCATTGCTGTCCACAGCGTATGCTTGCTGAAAACAGCAGAGTAACTGCGCAACAGCATACAGGCTTGGATTATCCACAATCCGTAGGGGAGGCGTTCCGCCTCCCACGGACGACCACAGGTCGCCCCTACAGGATATGTGTAGATTTCCGGTTTTGTGGGTATTTTATGGGCGGATATTATCCGCCCCTATGCAGTTACAGCAACGCACAAACAAAATCGCTATCCCCAGGGGATATGTGCATAAATCATTAATCTTTTATTACAATTTTTCTTTTTTACTTTTAATATTCCTATTTATATGCTAAAATAATAGGATAAGAACGATTATTCTGGCTGCGAAAACAGCTGTAAACTATATAAAGGTGGTGCAGTAAATGACCTTTGCCGATTTTACAGGCAGACTTTTAAGTATTGTGCAATCCATAGGCTTTGCAGACCTGATTGATATAGCAATAATTGCTTTTGTTGTGTATCAGGTGCTGATTATCCTGAAAAAAACCCGCGCTTTCCAGATACGGAGCGGTCTGCTTTTGTTTTTTGCGGTTTATGTGGTTGCCATAACCTTTAATCTGAAAACAGTGACCTTCCTGATAGACAATCTGCTGCAGGTAGGTTTTATTGCATTGCTGATTATATTCCAGCCGGAACTGCGCCGCGCGCTGGAGCAGGTTATATCCGGTATGAGCGTTTCCCTGTCGGTTTTCAGAAAGAAAACTGCAGAGGAAATTGAGGTGGACCGCCTGCGCAAAGCTATTATTGCCATCTGTGACGGCATTGAACGTATGAGCGAAAAGCAGACAGGTGCCCTGATTGTAATGGAAAATTTTACAAGGCTGGAAAACATAAAGCGGACCGGCACTGTGGTAAACAGTGACATAACGCCGGAACTTATCGGCACAATTTTCTATGACGGCTCCCCTCTCCACGACGGTGCTGTGATTGTGCACGACGGCAGAATCACCCACGCCGCCTGTGTGCTGCCATTGAGTGACAATCTGGAAATCAGCAAGGATATGGGCACACGCCACCGCGCTGCCCTGGGCATAAGCGAAGTGAGTGACGTTATCGCCCTGGTTGTAAGCGAAGAAACAGGCACTATCTCCTATGCCAAAAATGGCGTATTGAGAAGAAACCTGGACAGACAGTCACTGTATGAAACACTGGACAAGGAATTTGTACAGCCTATCCTGGCGGCACAGGACAAAAATGCATACAGCAAATTTTTAAGGAGGAAAGACAATGACCAACGGTAAACTTTCCCGCCTGTGGGAGAATGAGCGTTTTCTGGCTGTTCTCTCTGTATTTATAGCTATAGCTATGTGGGGCTATGTTGTGGTTTTTGTAAACAACGAACACACCACCACAATTCACGATGTACCTATCAATATGCAGTACCGCGCCAGCGCCTATCAGTCCATGGGACTGGACGTGATTGAAACAGATATTTCCACTGTAGACGTATCTGTGACAGGACCGAGAAGCGTTACAGGCGACCTGACTGCAGACGATATTATCATCTATCCAAGTATCACAGGCATTGATGGCGCAGGTACATACACTTTCCTGCTGACATCAGACAAAACATCAAATATTTCAAACTTTACTATTAACTCTTTCAGCCACGACAGCGTGACAGTGCGTCTGGATAAGCTGGTGAGCAAGGAATTCCCTGTGGAAGTGGATATTTCCTCTGTGGTGGTTGACCAGAACTATATGGCAGACAGACCATCCACCAACCCAAGCACAATCACTGTTACCGGCCCTGAATACAAGGTGAACACCATCGAGAGAGTGGTGGCTGCCACAGTGTCCACAGAAACACTGAGCCAGACTTCTGTGCTGGCCAGCAGAATACGTCTGTATGACGCAAACGATGCAGAGATGGACACAAAGCTGCTGACACTGAGCGTAAGCGATGTGGATATCACAATCCCGATTATGAAAGAAGTGAGCCTGCCTGTAAAAGTGGAATATGTGAATGTTCCTGCAGGTTTTGAAACTTCAATACTGAAACAGACACTTTCTGCAGATACAATCCGTCTTTCTGTACCTGCACAGAACGCATCTGCGCTGACAGACCTGGTGGTGGGTTATATTGACCTGGCCACATTGGAAACAGATACAACAT
This sequence comes from uncultured Oscillospiraceae bacterium, assembly GCA_964649845.1. Taxonomy (GTDB): domain Bacteria; phylum Bacillota; class Clostridia; order Oscillospirales; family Ruminococcaceae; genus RGIG3102. The sequence continues at coordinate 6,771 of CAZYSS010000014.1, read as the reverse complement.
ATACCTTTGAACTGAAACTGCCTACCGGCTACCGCAGTCTGGACGAAATCACACATATTTCCACCACCGTTTCCGGCAGCAATCTGGTGCAGCGCACAATGTCTGTATCTGAAATCAAGATTCTCAATGATGCCAACAACGATATTGAACTGTTGACCAACCATATCAACAACGTAATTGTTGTTGGTGAAAAAGAAGCTGTGGAAAGCCTGTCAAACGGCAGCGTAATAGCGCAGATTGACGCCGCAAGGCTATCTGCCGCACAGGGGCAGCAGTCTGTAGAGGTGGATCTCATAATTCCATCCACAAACGCAGCCTATGTAAAAGGCGTATACACAGTAAATATCAAAAAATAACAGCTAACCCGGAGGGTATATATGATTTTAATAAACAATATCAAACTGAATATATCATCCTCCGGCGAAATGGCAATTGACAGAGCCATAAAGCTGCTGGGGCTGCCAAAAACAGCTATAGCTGACATATGGGTACACAAGGTAAGCATAGATGCCCGCAAAGGGGATGTGAATTTTGTGTACAGTGTTGCCGCAAAGCTGGTCAAACCAGAAGCAGAAGAAAAATTCAAAGGCAAACACAAGGATATTTCTGTGAAGCCTGAGCCTGAAATCACATTCGGCAATGGTGAAACACCTATGACCAGCCGCCCAGTGATATGCGGTTTTGGTCCTGCAGGTATTCTGGCAGCACTGGTGCTGGCAAGAAAAGGCTTTGCCCCTGTGGTGCTGGAAATGGGCCAGGAAATAGACAGGAGAATAGAGACAGTAAAAGATTTTGAAGAAAAAGGCATACTGAACACCGCCAGCAATATACAGTTTGGGGAAGGCGGTGCAGGCACTTTTTCTGACGGCAAACTGACCACAAGAATTTCTGATGAGCGCTGTGGTTTTGTAATGGATACATTTATCCGGCACGGCGCACCTGCAGAAATTGCAAAAATGGCAAAGCCACACATCGGCACTGACCTGCTGGTGGACGTAATAAAAAACATACGAAAAGAAATAATCTCTCTGGGCGGCCAGGTTATGTTTGACACCGCCCTGACAGATATAATCATAAAAAACGACCGCATTGTGGGGGTAAAAACCACAAGCGGTGAAATAGCCACAGAAAACCTGATACTTGCCACAGGCCACAGCGCAAGGGAGCTGTTCTTTGTGCTGAAAGACCGCGGTGTAAATATGGGTGCCAAGCCTTTCAGCGTAGGGGTCAGAATTGAACACCTGCAGAGTGAAATTGACAAAGGACTGTACCACAGTTTGGCAGGTCACCCTGCCCTGCCAAAGGGCGAGTACCAGCTGAGCCACACCAAAGGGGACAGGGGTGTGTACACATTCTGTATGTGCCCCGGCGGTCAGGTGGTGGCAGCTGCCAGCGAGGAAAACACTGTGGTGGTAAACGGTATGAGCCGCCATGCCCGTGACGGTAAAAACGCCAACAGCGCACTGGTGGTTTCCGTAGAGCCAAAAGACTTTGACGATGACTTTACAAAAGCTATTGCTTTCCAAAGAAAGCTGGAAAAAACCGCATTTGAACTGGGTGGCAAAAGTTACAAAGCCCCGGCACAAACGGTGGACAGATTCCTGTCACGCAAACCGGGTATGAATATGAAACGTGTACAGCCAACATACCCATTGGGTGTGGTTGATGCTGATTTTGATAAACTGTTCCCATCCTTTATAGCAGAAAATCTGCGCAGCGCATTACCTGTGTTGGACAGAAAACTGCCGGGCTTTGCCGCAAAGGACAGCCTGCTGACAGGCGTGGAAACAAGAACATCCTCCCCTGTAAGAATTTTCAGGGATGAGGATTACCAGAGCAATATAAAAGGTCTGTACCCTACCGGCGAAGGCGCCGGCTATGCAGGCGGCATTATGAGCGCCGCTGTGGACGGGGTGCGCGTGGCACAGTATATCTGTGAAAAATACAGACCGGCATACTGACAATTTTGCAGAGGAGAATGCTTCTCTGCTGTTTGTCATTTGTGAAAACAGTGCTTTGACGGACAATTCGTGAATTGCCCCTATGCTGATGTTTTCATAAAACCATATGTCATTCCGAGCAGATTGCTATGAGGATTGCATTCAATATCAATTCAAAGCATATGCGATTCTTCGTCGGGCTACGCCCTCCTCTGAATGACACTCACTTAATTTCGTTTATAAAAAATAATATATAGAGGTTTAGATGCTTTATCGAAAGTGGAATGTAAAAGAATTTTCCCCTGCTGAAGTGGACGGCCTGTGCAGGCAGCTGAATATAAACAGCCTGCTGGCAAAGGTGCTGCTGGCCAGGGATGTCCGCACAAAAGAGCGGGCAACAACAAAATATCTGGACAGTGCGCCGCTGTCTGACCCCTTTCTGATGAAAGATATGGACAAAGCAGTTCGGCGCATATGGCAGGCGATAGAAAGCGATGAAAAGATTGTGATTTACGGTGACTACGATGTAGACGGCGTATGTGCAACAGCTACCCTGTTTTCCTATCTGGAAAGCGTGGGGGCAAACGTTTTCTACAAGCTGCCAAACAGAGAAAGCGAGGGTTACGGTCTCAACAGTGCCGTCCTTGCAAAATTCAAAGAAAAAGGCGTTGGCCTGGTAATCACTGTTGACAACGGTATTTCTGCCATTGATGAGGTGGCATTTGCCAACAGCATTGGTCTGGATATAGTAATCACAGACCACCATCTGCCAAAACGGGAGATACCTGCTGCGCTGGCTGTGGTGGACCCACTGCAGAAAGACGATACTTCCCCTTGCAAAATACTGGCAGGGGTTGGTGTGGCTTTCAAGCTGGTATGCGCTCTGGAGGGTGTGTCCTGCGAAGAAATGCTGGACTATTACGCAGACTTTGTCTGCACCGGCACAGTAGCTGACCTGATGCTGCTGGATGGCGAAAACCGCACCCTTGTAAAAGCCGGGCTGGAAATACTTAACAGCGCCCCTCGCTGTGGCTTTGAAAGCCTGATAAAAATCAGCGGTCTGCAGGGCAAAGAGGTGACCAGCGAAAATATTGCATACACAATTGCCCCACGAATTAACGCCGCAGGCAGAATGAGTGACGCCACCAGCGCACTGGAACTGTTGCTGTGTGAAGACGAGGAGGATGCAGACAATCTGGCTGCCTTCCTGGACAGCGAAAACCGCAAGCGCCAGGACACACAGAACAAAATGGCAGAGGATATTACCAACGAACTGCAGGATAATGCAGATATGCTGAAAGACCGCGTTATTGTGGTGTGGGGCGATGAATACCACCCTGGTGTGGTGGGCATAGTAGCCAGCCGTCTGGTGGAAAAATACTCCCGTCCTGCAATTGTATTTACAAAAGATGGGGACGAATACAAAGGCAGTGGCCGCAGTGTACCTGCCTTCAGCCTGCACAACGCGCTGGACAACGTAAAGGAATACCTTATACGCTTTGGCGGTCACGAACTGGCAGCAGGTCTGGCGGTGGAAAAAGAAAATCTGGAACCTTTCCGCCGCGCTATCAACGAATTTGCCAACGGCAACGAAAAGATGAGCAAAACACAGGCACTGGATATTGACTGCCTGGTTTCACTGGGTGAAATCAATGTGCAGTCTGTAAGTCAGGTGGATTTTGTTTCACCGTTTGGCAACGGCAACCCTAGTCCCCTGTTTATGGCCAGAAATGTGCAGATTACTGCCGTGTTCCCTGTGTCTGACGGCAAGCACGTGCGTATAAAAATGCGTCAGGGCAACAATATTTCCCAGGGCATAATGTTCAATATGTCCCCTGCGGAATTTGCCTACAAGCCAGGAGACTATATAGACGCCTGCTTCTCACTGTCCATATTCCAGAGCGAAAATGGGGATATGGTTTCCATGCGTATCAAAGAGGTGCGCCCTGTGGGAATGACCGAAAAAATGATTGACGATTATGACATATACCGTCTGTTTATAAATGATTTCAGCCTGTCCGGAGAGAAAAAGAACATTCTGCGCCCTGTGAGAAATGACGTGGTGCTGATTTACAGAAAGATTATGGCTGAAAAGGTAAACTGTGATGACCTGCGCCCACTGTTCACAGCGTTCAACACAATGTCCAGCGGCAGGATACAGATTATCATTGATGTGCTGATGGACCTGGGACTGATAGAACCGGTGCGCACAGATATTATCAACTATTACGCCCCTGTGGCTGTAAAGGAAAAGAAGGACCTGATGAGCAGTAAAATCCTTCTTTCACTGCAATAAACCTGATTGGTGGTGCTTTTATGAAATACAACGAACTGAGAGTTATGCTGAAAGAGTCCGGCAAAGGCTATGATATGGAAATGATTGAAAAAGCCTATCTGCTGGCTGAAAAAAATCACGAAGGACAATTCAGAAAGACAGGTGAACCATATATTGAACACCCACTGGCTGTGGCAGGTATTCTGGCAGAGCTGGGTATGGATTCCACCTGTATTGTGGCTGCCATCCTGCACGACGTGGTGGAAGACACATCCGTTACTCTGGAAGAAATCGAAAAGGAATTCAACAAGGAAGTTGCCCTGCTGGTAGATGGCGTTACAAAGCTGGGCCAGATTCCGCTGTCCACACAGGAAGAACAGCAGGCTGAAAACCTGCGCAAAATGCTGCTGGCAATGAGCAAGGATATCCGCGTAATGATTATCAAACTGTGCGACAGACTGCACAATATGAGAACATACGAAGGCTGGAAACCACAGAAACAGCGTGACAAGGCGCTGGAAACAATGGACATCTATTCTTCCATTGCACACCGTCTTGGTATGAGTAAAATCAAGGACGAACTGCAGGATATTTCCCTGCGCATCCTTGACCCAATCGGTTATGATGAGGTAAAACACGTTATCGAAAGAGATATCAACGCCCAGGCGCTGGTAGACGGCATTGTGGGCAATGTAAAGAACAAGCTGCACGAATTCGGCCTGACAAATGCCACAGTTTTCGGCCGTGTAAAAAGCGTTTACGGTGTATACCGCAAACTGTATATGCAGGGCAGGGATTTAAGCGATATATATGACATCTACGCTGTAAGAATTATTCTGGACAATGTTTCAGAATGTTACAACGCTCTTATGCTGATGCACGATATGTTCCGCCCTATTCCGTCCCGTTTCAAGGATTATATCTCATCACCAAAATCCAATATGTACCAGTCACTGCATACATCTGTTGTGGGCAGGGACGGTATCCCGTTTGAAATACAGATCCGCACGTGGGATATGCACTACACCGCTGAATACGGTATCGCAGCACACTGGAAATACAAATCCGGTCTGCAGGGCCAGGACAATATGGACGAAAAGCTGACATGGGTGCGCCAGATGCTGGAAAACCAGCAGGACACAGACGACAACACAGAACTGCTGGCAAGCATCAAAAGCGACCTGGTGCCTGATGACCTGTTTGTATTCACACCAAAGGGAGACGTTATCAATCTGCCTGCAGGTGCCACAGTAATTGACTTTGCCTATGCCATTCACTCTGCTGTTGGCAACAGAATGGTGGGTGCTAAGGTAAACGGCCGTATGGTGTCCATAGATTACAAGGTGTCCACCGGTGAAATCATCGAGGTTGTGACAGGTCCTAAAGACAAAGGCCCATCCCGTGACTGGCTGAACATAGTTACAACCAGTGAAGCCAAGGGCAAAATCCGCTCCTGGTTCAAAAAAGAAAGAAAAGAAGAAAATATTGTTGAAGGCAAGGCTATGCTGGACAAGGAAATGCGCCGCAACCTGATAAATCTGTCTGACGAAGAATACGACCCGTTTGTGGAAGACCTGGCAAAGAGACAGAAATTCAACACCAAGGAAGAGCTGTTTGCCGCATTGGGTTACGGCGGTCTGCAGTTGAGCAAAGTTATCTTCAAGGCAAGGGAAGCCTGGACAAAGTTGCAGAAAGACAAGGAAGCTGCTGCCAGTGATACCCCTGTGGCAGTGAGAACTGCACCTGTGAAAAAGCCAAAGAGCAGCAACGGCGTAATTGTGGAAGGTCTGGACAACTGTCTGGTAAAATTCTCCAAATGCTGTTCACCGCTGCCGGGTGATGATATTGTAGGCTTTATCACAAGAGGCTTTGGTGTTTCCATCCATAAAAAGAGCTGTGTAAATGCACAGCAGAAAAACATCGATGCTGAAAATCAGGCAAGATGGGTAAAAGCATACTGGGCAGACGACATCAAGGAAGACTTCAAAGCCAGTCTTGAAATCATTGCAATGGACAACGGCATGGCGCTGGCAGAGGTGTCAACCCGGATTGGCAATATGCGTGTGCCGATTTATGCTATGAACGCCAAACAGACATCAGACAAGCGTCTGGCAATGAGCGTGACTGTGGGCGTTACAAACACAGACCACCTGAACAGCATTATTGCAAAACTGAAAAAGACAAAAAACGTTATCTCTGTAGAGAGAAGCTAAAATACGAGGTTTATTATGAGAGCCGTAATACAAAGAGTAAAAAACGCCTGGATTACCGTAAACGGCGGTGAAAAACAGGAGATGGGAGCCGGTCTGGTGGTGCTGTTTGGCATACGTCAGGGGGATGACCCTGCCGACACACTGGCTGTGGCCAGCAAAATCAGCCAGCTGAGAATTTTTGAAGACAGCGACGGCAAGATGAATATCGGTCCGCTGGACCTGGGACTGGACTGTATGGTGATAAGCCAGTTTACCCTGTTTGCAGACACAAAGAAAGGCCGCAGACCATCCTTTGTAAAAGCTGCCAGACCTGAAGAAGCCATTCCAATCTATGAAAAATTCC